>NZ_JAENDM010000003.1:0-213260 GCF_019375075.1 Escherichia sp. XD33 | reverse complement strand
TGCCGTTACGCACCACCCCGTCAGTAGCTGAACAGGAGGGACAGCTGATAGAAACAGAAGCCACTGGAGCACCTCAAAAACACCATCATACACTAAATCAGTAAGTTGGCAGCATCACCGTTATTTCTGGTGCAGAAAGTTGGGAAGATATAGAGGATTTCGGGGAAACACATCTCGATTTCTTGAAGCAATATGGTGATTTTGAAAATGGTATTCCTGTTCACGATACTATTGCCAGAGTTGTATCCTGTATCAGTCCTGCAAAATTTCATGAGTGCTTTATTAACTGGATGCGTGACTGCCATTCTTCAGACGATAAAGACGTCATCGCAATTGATGGAAAAACGCTCCGGCACTCTTATGACAAGAGTCGCCGCAAGGGAGCGATTCATGTCATTAGTGCGTTCTCAACAATGCACAGTCTGGTCATCGGACAGATCAAGACGGATGAGAAATCTAATGAGATTACAGCTATCCCTGAACTTCTTAACATGTTAGATATTAAAGGAAAAATTATCACAACTGATGCGATGGGTTGCCAGAAAGATATTGCAGAGAAGATACAAAAACAGGGAGGTGATTATTTATTCGCTGTAAAAGGAAACCAGGGGCGGCTTAATAAAGCCTTTGAGGAAAAATTTCCGCTGAAAGAATTAAATAATCCCAAGCATGACAGTTACGCAATTAGTGAAAAGAGTCACGGCAGAGAAGAAACCCGTCTTCATATTGTTTGCGATGTCCCTGATGAGCTTATTGATTTCACGTTTGAATAGAAAGGGCAGCTATGGTTAGAAACTACCTGACGTCAGTCCTTGCGGGGAGCAGGCTTTCGTAAATTTGTCCTGCTACAACAGGATTAACTTCACAAATATCATTTCTCAACGTCTACACTTACTCCTGTAAACCGTTCAGGAGCAGTAATGAATCAGCAACGATTTGATGACAGCACCCTAATCCGTATCTTCGCCCTTCATGAGTTACATCGACTGAAAGAACATGGCTTAACGCGCGGGGCGCTTCTCGATTATCACAGCCGCTATAAACTCGTCTTTCTGGCGCATTCTCAGCCGGAGTACCGCAAACTTGGCCCGTTCGTGGCTGATATTCACCAGTGGCAAAATCTGGATGATTTTTACAACCAGTACTACCAACGCGTAATTGTTTTGCTTTCTCATCCCGCCAACCCGCGCGATCACACCAACGTTTTGATGCACGTTCAGGGTTATTTTCGCCCGCATATTGATTCCACAGAACGCCAGCAGTTGGCGGCGCTTATCGACAGTTATCGCCGTGGCGAGCAACCACTTCTTGCGCCGCTGATGCGTATCAAACACTATATGGCGCTTTATCCTGACGCCTGGCTTTCAGGGCAGCGTTATTTCGAACTTTGGCCGCGTGTGATTAACTTGCGCCATTCAGGAGTTTTATGATTACCCATCTGGTCTGGTTTCGCCAGGATTTACGTCTGCACGATAATCTCGCACTGGCTGCCGCCTGCCGCAATTCGTCTGCACGCGTGCTGGCGTTATATATCGCTACACCACGCCAGTGGGCGACGCATAACATGTCGCCGCGTCAGGCTGAACTTATCAATGCTCAACTGAATGGGCTACAAATAGCGCTTGCGGAAAAAGGTATTCCTTTATTGTTCCGTGAAGTGGATGACTTTGTCGCCAGTGTCGAAATAGTTAAACAGGTGTGCGCGGAAAACAGCGTTACCCACCTGTTTTATAACTATCAGTATGAAGTGAATGAGCGGGCGCGGGATGTGGAAGTTGAAAGAGCGCTGCGTAACGTGGTGTGTGAAGGATTTGATGACAGCGTGATCCTGCCGCCTGGCGCGGTGATGACCGGTAATCACGAGATGTACAAAGTCTTTACGCCTTTTAAGAATGCCTGGCTGAAACGGCTGCGGGAAGGGATGCCGGAGTGTGTCGCTGCGCCAAAAGTTCGTAGTAGCGGATCGATAGAGCCCGCGCCATCCATTACGCTGAATTATCCTCGTCAGTCTTTCGATACTGCGCATTTCCCGGTGGAAGAAAAAGCGGCGATTGCGCAATTACGCCAGTTTTGCCAGAACGGTGCCGGAGAATATGAGCAACAACGAGATTTTCCGGCAGTGGAAGGCACCAGTCGTTTGTCCGCCAGCCTGGCAACGGGCGGGTTATCGCCTCGCCAGTGTTTGCATCGCTTGTTGGCGGAACAGCCGCAGGCGCTGGACGGTGGGGCCGGTAGTGTCTGGCTTAGTGAGCTGATCTGGCGCGAGTTCTACCGTCATCTGATGACGTATTACCCCTCGTTGTGTAAACATTGTCCGTTTATTGCCTGGACGGATCGTGTGCAGTGGCAAAGCAATCCCGCACATTTACAGGCCTGGCAGAAAGGCAAAACGGGATACCCGATTGTTGATGCCGCTATGCGTCAGCTTAACAGCACTGGCTGGATGCATAACCGGCTACGGATGATTACAGCCAGTTTTCTGGTGAAAGATTTGTTGATCGACTGGCGCGAAGGCGAGCGATATTTCATGTCGCAGCTGATTGATGGTGATTTGGCAGCTAATAACGGTGGCTGGCAGTGGGCGGCTTCTACGGGTACTGATGCTGCGCCGTATTTTCGTATTTTCAATCCGATAACTCAGGGCGAGAAATTTGACCGTGAGGGCGAGTTTATTCGTCGATGGTTACCGGAGCTGCGCGATGTACCAGGGAAAGCGGTGCATGAGCCGTGGAAGTGGGCGCAGAAAGCAGGTGTGAAGCTGGATTATCCGCAACCGATAGTTGATCACAAAGAGGCAAGGCTGCGAACGCTGGCAGCGTACGAAGAAGCGAGGAAAGGAGCCTGATAAAACGCAGCGAGCGTTTTATCAGGTATGGTGCTGGCCTATTATGACTCCAGCGCCAGCGCGCGGTTTCTGAATTTCAGCGCCTGATACAGCCAAATCATCAGTACCAGTCCTACACACGCCAGTGCGCCCCAGGTAATTTGATCAAATACTTCAATATATGCATTGATGGAGTAGTTGATCGCCCCGGAAGCATCAAACGAAGCCTGCGATGTCTGATCGGCAATCACGCCCGCCAGATAGTTCGCGATCGCGCCAGAAAGCAGCATGTAGATGCCGGTTAATACGCCGGTCACGCCCGGAATTTCAATGCGCGTAATTTGCGACATGGCAACCGGGTCGATAAACAGTTCCGCAAAGCCCATCACCGCCAGGCCTAATACCATCAGTGGCAGAGAAGAGTGACCATACATTGCGGACCAGCGGGCGCTTAAGGTCAGAATGCAGAATCCGGCGCTCATCAGGCCAAGGCCAAGAGCAAATTTTCCCCAGATGCGCACGGTACGATTACCTGCGACGCTTTCTTTAACCACCCACGCCAGGAACACACCGCACAGCATAACTGCGAAGGCATTAATCGACTGGAACATAGCAGTCGGAACGGTATAACCAAACATATCGCGGTTAACGAAGCGGTCGATATAAAGGCTAATCGAGCTGCCGCCCTGTTGTGCGAAGGCCCAGAACAACATACTGAAGAAGGTGAGCGTCACAATCAGCCCCAGCTCCTTACGCTGTTTCTGGTTTTCTGCTTTGCGATAAATTTTTGCCAGTACACCCAGGCCAATAATAGTCGCGACAATTAAGGCGTATACCGACCACTCTTTCCAGAACAATACGGTAATCAGCGCAGGCGTTGCCACCAGCAGAACCAGCAGCCATCCCCAGTTAGGCAGGAGAAAGTTTGTCGCACGCAGTACTTTTTTATTAACGCCGCGGGTATGTGTGAAATGACGATTGCCACATAAGAAAATGACCAGACCCGCGATCATACCCACCGCCGCCAGGCCAAAGCCCATCGCCCAGCTGTACTCTTCCTGGGCGTAGCCACAGGCAATAGGTGCGATAATAGACCCCACGTTACCCGCTGCATACATCAGCGAGAAACCGCCATCACGACGCGGATCGGTTGGCTCATACAGCTCGCCGAGCAGGCAACTGACATTGGATTTAAACAGACCATAGCCACAAACGATTATCGCCAGGGACAGATAGAGGAATGACGGATGGATCTCACTGGCACCCAACACCACATGACCGATCGCCATCAATAACGCCCCCAGCATCACCGCCATGCGATTGCCGAGAACTTTATCCGCCAAAAAGCCACCGAGGATTGGCGTGACATACACCAGCGAACAGTAGGCGCTAAATAACTCGTAGGCGTGAGTATCGTTGTATTTTAGTTGATTGGTGAGATAGAGAATCAGCAGGGCACGCATGCCGTAAAAGCTAAAATATTCCCAGATTTGCAGCGCAACGACATAGTAAATAGCGCGCGGCTGTGATGCGTGTTTATTCATAATAATTCCACAATTGACGGCAACGTCACGTAATAGTTGCGCGGCGTGCTTGTGTTTCCTTAAAGTTAAAACTTTGATACAGATCTGATTATTTATGCATTATGCTGTCTGATTGCATAAATATACATTAGCTGAAGCGTGATGATATAACAATTTGCGTCTTTTGGCGTCGGGTTTGTTTCTTAATATGTCAAAAGATTGGCTATCGACGAACTGGCGAGGTAACGCTATGTTAACGGTGTAGCTATCAGAATACGGAAGGCGCGAAGATGAAAAACACCGAACTGGAACAACTGATTAACGAAAAACTGAACAGCGCGGCGATTAGTGATTACGCGCCGAATGGTTTGCAGGTGGAAGGCAAAGAGAAGGTGCAAAAAATTGTTACCGGTGTCACCGCCAGCCAGGCTTTGCTCGATGAGGCAGTGCGTCTGGGCGCGGATGCGGTCATTGTGCATCATGGCTACTTCTGGAAAGGAGAGTCTCCGGTCATTCGCGGAATGAAGCGTAACCGTTTAAAAACGTTGCTGGCGAATGATATCAACCTGTATGGCTGGCATTTGCCGCTTGACGCACATCCTGAGCTGGGCAATAACGCACAGCTGGCGGCGTTACTGGGGATCACGGTCATGGGCGAAATTGAGCCGTTGGTGCCGTGGGGCGAACTGACCATGCCTGTGCCGGGACTGGAGCTGGCTTCCTGGATTGAAGCGCGTCTGGGACGTAAGCCGTTATGGTGTGGCGATACCGGACCTGAGGTGGTCCAGCGCGTCGCCTGGTGCACGGGCGGCGGGCAAAGTTTTATCGATAGCGCCGCGCGTTTTGGCGTGGATGCTTTTATTACTGGCGAAGTTTCTGAACAGACCATTCATTCAGCCCGCGAGCAGGGATTGCATTTTTATGCTGCAGGTCACCATGCCACTGAACGTGGTGGTATTCGCGCATTGAGCGAGTGGCTGAATGAAAATACCGATCTTGATGTGACCTTTATTGATATTCCTAATCCTGCATAACGAATAATCAGAGGGATCGAAAGTGCAACGAGCGCGTTGTTATCTGATAGGTGAAACGGCGGTAGTGCTGGAACTGGAACCGCCGGTGACGCTGGCTAGCCAGAAACGGATCTGGCGACTGGCGCAGCGTCTGGTGGATATGCCGAATGTGGTTGAAGCCATTCCCGGCATGAACAATATCACGGTGATTTTGCGTAATCCTGAGTCGCTGGCGCTGGATGCCATAGAGCGTTTGCAACGCTGGTGGGAGGAGAGCGAGGCGCTGGAGCCGGAGTCTCGCTTTATTGAAATTCCGGTGGTTTACGGTGGTGCAGGCGGACCGGATTTGGCGGTGGTCGCGGCGCATTGCGGGTTGAGCGAAAAACAGGTTGTTGAATTGCACTCCTCCGTGGAATACGTGGTCTGGTTTTTAGGTTTTCAACCGGGCTTCCCGTATCTCGGGAGTTTACCGGAACAACTACACACGCCACGGCGCGCTGAACCGCGCTTACTCGTTCCGGCAGGTTCTGTCGGGATCGGCGGGCCGCAGACTGGTGTTTATCCGCTGGCAACGCCGGGTGGCTGGCAGTTGATTGGTCATACCTCACTCAGCCTGTTTGATCCGGCGCGTGACGAACCCATCTTATTACGTCCGGGAGACAGCGTGCGCTTTGTACCGCAGAAGGAGGGAGTATGCTGAAGATTATTCGTGCGGGCATGTATACCACTGTGCAGGATGGCGGTCGTCACGGTTTTCGCCAGTCGGGTATCAGCCACTGCGGCGCACTGGATATGCCCGCGTTACGCATTGCTAACCTACTGGTGGGTAATGACGCCAATGCCCCCGCGCTGGAGATCACGCTCGGTCAGTTAACTGTTGAGTTCGAAACTGATGGGTGGTTTGCTCTGACGGGTGCCGGTTGCGAAGCGCGGCTGGATGATAATGCCGTCTGGACCGGCTGGCGATTGCCGATGAAAGCAGGCCAGCGTTTAACGCTTAAACGCCCGCAGCACGGGATGCGCAGTTATCTGGCGGTCGCGGGTGGTATTGATGTTCCGCCGGTAATGGGCTCATGCAGCACCGATCTCAAAGTGGGGATTGGCGGGCTGGAAGGCCGTTTACTGAAGGATGGTGACCGACTCCCGATTGGCAAATCGAAGCGTGATTCTATGGAAGCGCAGGGCGTTAAACAGCTGCTGTGGGGCAACCGCATTCGCGCCTTGCCGGGGCCGGAATATCATGAGTTCGATCGCGCCTCGCAGGATGCATTCTGGCGTTCGCCCTGGCAGCTTAGCTCGCAAAGTAACCGCATGGGCTATCGCTTACAGGGGCAAATTTTAAAACGCACCACCGATCGCGAACTGTTATCTCACGGTTTGTTACCGGGCGTGGTGCAGGTGCCACATAACGGGCAGCCGATTGTGTTGATGAACGACGCACAGACCACCGGTGGTTACCCGCGTATTGCCTGTATCATTGAGGCTGATATGTACCATCTGGCGCAAATTCCGCTCGGTCAGCCGATTCATTTTGTCCAGTGTTCACTGGAAGAGGCACTGAAAGCGCGGCAAGATCAGCAACGTTATTTTGAACAATTAGCGTGGCGGCTGCACAATGAAAATTGACCTGAACGCCGATCTGGGCGAAGGCTGCGCCAGCGACGCAGAGCTATTAACGCTGGTTTCCTCTGCCAATATTGCTTGTGGATTTCATGCAGGCGATGCCCAAACCATGCAGGCTTGCGTGCGTGAAGCAATAAAAAATGGTGTCGCGATTGGCGCTCACCCGAGTTTTCCCGACAGGGAAAATTTTGGTCGCAGCGCCATGCAGCTGCCGCCAGAAACCGTTTACGCCCAGACGCTGTATCAAATTGGCGCGCTGGCAACGATTGCCCGTGCGCAAGGCGGCGTAATGCGTCATGTCAAACCGCACGGCATGTTGTACAACCAGGCGGCGAAAGAAGCACAACTGGCAGACGCCATCGCCAGAGCGGTATACGCTTGCGATCCGGCATTGATTCTCGTTGGGCTGGCAGGAAGCGAGCTGATTCGTGCAGGCAAGCAATATGGCCTGACAACGCGCGAGGAAGTGTTTGCCGATCGCGGTTATCAGGCTGACGGCTCGCTGGTGCCGCGAAGTCAGCCAGGCGCGTTGATTGAAAACGAAGAACAGGCGCTGGCGCAAACGCTAGAGATGGTGCAACACGGCAGAGTCAAAAGTATCACCGGCGAATGGGCAACGGTCACGGCGCAAACAGTCTGCCTGCATGGCGACGGCGAGCACGCACTGGCGTTCGCCCGCCGACTACGCTCTACATTTGCCGAAAAGGAGATTGTTGTCGCAGCATAACCCCGATTAATAAAGAATGAAAAAAGGATATCACCATGCCTGAAGGCCCGGAGATCCGCCGTGCAGCGGATAACCTGGAGGCGGCGATCAAAGGCAAACCACTAACTGATGTCTGGTTTGCCTTCCCGCAGTTAAAAACTTATCAATCACAACTTATCGGTCAACACGTTACCCATGTGGAAACGCGTGGTAAGGCGTTGTTAACTCATTTTTCCAACGACTTAACGCTCTACAGCCATAATCAGCTTTACGGCGTCTGGCGCGTGGTTGATACCGGCGAAGAGCCGCAGACCACGCGAGTATTGCGGGTAAAACTGCAAACGGCTGACAAAACCATTCTGCTTTATAGCGCCTCGGATATTGAGATGTTGAGGCCGGAACAACTGACCACGCATCCGTTTTTACAACGCGTTGGTCCCGATGTGCTGGATCCGAATCTGACGCCGGAGGTGGTAAAGGAACGGTTATTGTCACCGCGCTTTCGTAACCGTCAGTTTGCAGGATTACTGCTCGATCAGGCGTTTCTGGCTGGGCTTGGCAATTATTTGCGGGTGGAGATCCTCTGGCAGGTTGGGTTGACTGGAAATCATAAAGCGAAAGATCTCAATGCGGCGCAACTGGATGCACTCGCACACGCGTTACTGGAGATTCCTCGATTTTCCTACGCTACGCGGGGGCAGGTGGATGAGAATAAGCATCATGGGGCGCTGTTTCGCTTTAAGGTTTTTCATCGAGATGGCGAACCGTGCGAACGTTGTGGCAGCATCATTGAGAAAACCACGCTGTCATCTCGCCCGTTTTACTGGTGCCCTGGCTGCCAGCACTAGGCCGACCGCTTCGGCGCATAGGTTGAAATAAACCGCGCAATGGCAGGCCCTGTCAGCAAAATACTGAACAGGCGTAGGGTTTGCATCGCCATAATGAGCGCCATATCGGCATTGCTCCCTGCGGCGATGACCGCCACGGTATCAAGCCCGCCGGGGCTGGTGGCGAGGTAGGCAGTCATAAAATCAATGTGCATAAACCGGGTCAGCCCCCACGCCATACCCGCACAAATAGCCAGCAGAGCAAAAATCGACAGCAGGATTTGCGGTAGCGGGCGTAGTGCCCGCAGTAAGATTTGTTTATCGAAACCAAGACCAATCCGCCAGCCAATTGCCATATACGCCATCGCCAGCAGCCATTCCGGTAGTTCGATGGTGATGAGCTGACCAGACTGGAGCACTGCGCCCGCCAGCATCGGGATGAGCATCGTGCCGGAAGGAAGACGCAGCAGGCATCCCACTGTACCGGCAACGACCGCGAGCAAAATAGTAAGCAGGAGATTAATGCTCACTGGCGGGAACCAGACGATATGCTGGTTAACCGCTTCAGCGTTATCGCCCAGCATCATGCGGGTGACCAGAACAGCGGCCCCCGCGACGAACAGCACTCGCAGATATTGCATAAACGCCACCAGGCGAATATCTGCGCCGTAATCTTGCGCCATAGCGACCATTGCCGCCGCGCCGCCAGGAGAGGAGCCCCAGGCACCGGTATTTCCAGGCAATGAGCTATAGCGCACCAATAACCAACCCACAATGGCGCTGGAAAGCAGCGTTACCAGTAAAATTGCAAGCACGATCGGCCAGTTGACGGCCAGGGTGGTGAGAATCGAACCAGTGAGGTTTTGCGCAATCATGCAGCCAAGAATGGCCTGGGCGGCGAGAAAAGCAGAGCGGGGAAGTTGCAGAGTAATTCCGCGCATACTAAAGATGATCCCGGCGATCATCGGCCCAAGTAATAGCGCCGCCGGGAGATGTACCGCGAGGAAACCAATAGAAAGGAGAAGTGATAGCACACATAACATTCCCCACTGCAAAACTGGCATCCTTCGCTCCCTCATTATTTTCTCTTTGGTGTATCGATACAGCATAAAGAAAGCTGGGCCAGGAAAAAATAACAGCAATCAAGGAAAAGGGGAAAATCAGCAATTTTCTGAAAGAGATGCCCTTTCCGGCGGCAAAGGGCATCATGGTAAATCAGTTATAGTTAATCTTAAAAAGCACCACTGTATCGAAGGGGCCAGCCTCGATGGGGGTGCCTGGAATGGACGAAAGTTCAGCCGTATAGGTTTTTTCGTAGACCAACATGTCACTGGTGAAATCGGCGTATTCAGCATATTTATTGAAGGTATAAGGCGAGGCGTTTTCATCCAGTAAACGTAGCTTCAGACCATTACCAATCAACAATGCTTTATCTTCTTCAACCAACGTTTCTTCGGTATAAAAGGAGGAACTGACTTTAAATCCGTCGGTGCATTGATCGTTTTGGCTCTTGGTCGTTTTAATACTGAACGTTTTCGACATTGTGTGGCGACGTATATCCAGCAAATTAAATTTACCAAAATCAATCACCTGTGTTTCCGGTGAAATGGAAAAATTGACGCTGCAATCCAGCACGCGAATGTTTTCCAGACCAGTAATATGATATTTCAGGTTTTGGGCAGTAGGGTCTTCGTTAACGCTACCGGCACCGTCAAATTGCACGACGATATAGTCGCTAAGCGTACTTTGATAATCATGCGGCGGCATTTCTCGTATTTTGACGTATAACCGCATGCGAGCGAGAAAGGTACGCGACATATGAATATTAGCGGGATCGCCCGAGCAAATTTTGTTCTGCCATCCCATCACGATGATCTGCTCAGGGGTATAAATATCAATGTTCTTACTGTCGATACACTGGTTAGTGTCGATGCGACTTTTTCCCAGACTGGCATCGTAATCGACACCGTTGTATGTCACGCCGAGTTGATAATAACGATCCTGCACCCCCGGATAGGGGTTTACCCAGGCGTAGACATGCTCGCTTTCAAAGTTGCCGTTGGTATTGTTGTCACAATAGACGGGAATTTTAATATCGTCAGATTCCCAGATCTTATCACCGGGTTTGGCATTGCCTGGTACAGCAAACGGTTGAATCGCTTCTGATTTTTCTACTGCGCCACCAGATGTACCAAAATAGCAGTTCAGCGCCATTGCAGACTTCAACGGCAGAAATAACAGGCAGATGACGAGCAACAATCCCTTGCCAGCACTCATTTCGCCTCCACTGCTTGTAAACGGCATTGTCCGCTGCAGTTGAGCGTCGTCATGCGTAATGCGCCGTAATCATCCATATAACCGAGATAAAACTGGCTGCCGCTATAACTTCCGGTGTTTGTGTTGACCGTACTAAAAGGTGCAACCATCACGGTTTTGAAGCCTGGGAGAACGCCTTTTTCATTTCTCCCCAGATAGGCAATGGTCAGATAATACGCGGTAGGATTTTTCAGTGTCAGTTGGTTGCCCTGCTGGCTGACCTGTAACTGCAGTTCGACCTTTTCTCCTGCTTTCTTGCGTAATGCAGCCGGTCGCCAGAACAATTTAATACGACTTTGAATAGCGACCTGAAGTATCGCATGGTCGCTGCTTTTATCCGGAGCGGGAGGAATTTCGCGCATATTGTAGAAAAATAGCGTTTCGCGATCGCCAGGTAATTGTGTGGTTGAGGCTTGTTTCACAACCCGCACCTGCGATGTCGCTTTCGGTTCCAGACGTTGAATAGGGGGCAAAGCGACCAGAAGAGCATCGCTTTTCTCCCCTTTTTCATTTTCTATCCAGGAATAAGCAAGATAAGGCAGTTTGTCACTTTGGTTTTCGATACGCAGGCTGGTGGCTTTGTCATTGGCGTTAAACACAATGCGTGTGCGATCGGGTTGCACCGCAGCATTGCAGCCCAAGCTGATGGTTAACAACATTAAGGGTAATCCTTTAATAAATGTCATTCTCTTTTCCTTAATTAATGACAAGGTAAAATCAGGCGTTTGGTCGTGTCTTCCAGACGTTCTGGCAGATGAATAATGCAGCTTTGCTCACCCCAGACCACGGTAAACAGTTGATTTTCAGCGACACCGCTTAACCAGGCATGTCCTTCCTCGCCAACCATACCCACGCTAATGCCGCTATCATCCTGGCGGATATCCGCACCGAGGGGAGGGTACTGACCGCTGGCGTTGCGTATGATGACGTTAACGTCTTTACCGGAACGGGAAGCCAGTGATTTGTAACCTATCGCGCCTTCAATCCATGTTTCCTTGATGACGTTTTCTGCAACTGTTACGCCGTCGGGTAAGTCATTCATGTTCACCGCCACGGTGGAAGGCTGATAACTGGAAATCAACGGCACCACCGCAATGCCAAAATGGTTGGTGTAGTCGAGATTGCCCTGAACCGGAATATCTGCCACGCCATCGGTGCTGACCATCAGGCGTGGTTCATTGGTAGAGCTGCGGCGATGAAACGCTGCACCATATTGGGTTGCGGTGAAAGAACCGCTCCAGCTGCTGCTGACGGAACTGTAATCATTGGCGGCATAGGTACCAGAAATATCCCACTCACCCGCTGAACTCAGATGCTGATAGTTACCGCTCACCTGGGCTCCATTGTCCGGACGATCGGATTGCAGTCCGGCAGACATGCCCCAGCTATTACGTTCATCCAGCGTATCGTTCCACGACATGCGGTGTATGGTGCTGTGGCTACTGTTTTGCATGTCATAGCCAACCCGACCACCGTTACCGAAGGGGAGCGAAATTGACAGATAAATCTGGTTGTCGCGATCTTTATCTTCGTAGTGGGTCGTATTGAATGACGTCGAAATCGAGATATCTCTCCAGTCACCAATATCAACATTAAAACCTGCTGTGATGTTGGCGGTCGTGGAGGCGTCTGCATTCCACCTGGTTTGATGTAGCAGGTTGGCGTAAAGATTGAGGTTTAGTGGGGTAATCGGTTGGCCCACGGATAAGCTGATCGTCTGTTTTTCGTCCTGCGCATCGCTGTCGTTGTATTTGTGATCCAGATAGTTGGCGTAGCTGTGAAAATGACGATCTGAGAAGCGATAAGCGGCGAGCGAAATCGTGCTGTTGGTGGCATCCACTTGTTTGCTGTAATTAAAACGGTAGCTTAAGCCCCGCTCGTCCTGCTGAGTATCAAAATGGCTACTGGCCCACGTGACATCAAACGACAGCGCACCAAGCCACAGCATATTTTGCCCAATACCCATTGCGGCAGAATGGTAGTCATCACCAGAAAGCAGCAGGCCGCCGTACAGCGAGGTGTTTGACAGCATCCCCCAGGAAACTTCATTGCTAAAAAAGGTTTCATTTTCAGTTTGATGTGACATGGAGGGCCGTGGCTGACCCGCGGCCAGTTTATAGCGAACCTGTCCCTGACGAGTCAGGAAGGGCGTCGATGCTGCCGAAACCTGGAAATTGTTCACCCGACCATCTTCTTCCGTCACTTTGACATCAAGCGTGCCCTGAACAGACTGATTGAGGTCATCAATAATAAACGGTCCCGGAGGGACTTTTTTCTGGTAAATGACGCGACCTGATTGACTGATCGTCACCGTGGCATTGGTCTGTGCAATACCGCTAATTTGTGGGGCGTATCCGCGTAGCTCCCATGGCAACATTCGATCGTCACTCGCCAGTGCCGCGCCAGTATAAGAAAAACCATCGAAAATATTGGAACTGAAATCGGTTTCGCCGAGGGTTAATTTAGAGCCTAATTGCGGTAATGGACGAAAAAGATAGGTGCGCGATATTCCGCCTGACTGTTCATGGCTATCTTCGCTATCGGTGTTATTAAGCTGGTAATCACTGCGTAAGCGCCATGACCCGGCGTTAATTCCGGTGGTACCGTAGGCGTTCAGGTTAGTGCTGCTGCTGCCGTCCTGTGGGCGGTAGTTGCTGGCAAACAGGTTATAATCCATCAGGACCCCGGCAACACCTTCTTTCCATGTAGAGGGGGGAGCCCAGTTTTCTGAGTGCCACGCCAGCCAGGCTTGCGGAATACTAATATTCAGTTGCTGATTGGCTTGATCGAAATTGAAGAGCATTTCAGGTCGGGAACTGAAATCAATACACCGATCTATCTGTGGCAAGGACTGACGGATATCTGGTTTTAAACCAAATTTATCGACCAGTGAATCATTGATGCATGGAATGGTTTTGTCACCCTTTTTTTGCCAGTTGATTTTTTGCCCATTACTGATTTGGTTGTTATTCACCGCAACGCTAACAAAATATTCACCGGGAGCAATGACTCCTTTTTCCTTTAATAATGAAATATCAATGCGGTCGCGCATTGATTTATCGAGAACATTCAGATTAAATTCGACCGCCAATGCGCAAGGCATCGCCATGACCAGGCAGGATACAAAAGAGAGTCGATAAATATTCACGGTGTCCATACCTGATAAATATTTGAAGAAAGGCGGCGATAGCGCCGCCAAAGTAATACTTATTTATAATCCAGCACGTAGGTCGCATTCGCTGTAACTGCGCCTGGCGTTACAGGTGTAGCCTGATCAATTTGTTCCATCCAGGCAAAGAAATTCAGCGTTTGTTCGCTGGAGGTCGGAGCCAGGTCGATATCTGGAGTAGCGGTGCCTAAAACGATATTGCTTTGATCTTTATTCATTAAACGTACGCCGACGCCGGTGGCTTCACCCGTGCTGGTGTTGTTGAGAATCGGATCTGCGCCGGTGGTTTTCGCTGAGCTATCAAAGGTGACTGCAACTTTAGAAATCTTGCCACCGGAACCGTTGCTGGAGTTTTCCAGATCACAGTTGACTAAGCGCAGGTCGACAGCAACGGCATCGCTGTGATGTGACTGATTAATGTGGCTGGTGGTCACCTGACCGAGTTCAACCTCTTTATCAATATCATCCTGATGTATTTCACACGGTGCTTCAATAACTTCACCTTTAAAGTGAATTTCACCGGATCCTTCATCAGCTGCATAAACAGGTGCAGTGAATAGCAGAGATATGGCCAGAGCGGTCAATGTTTTTTGTCCTTTAAACATAACTGAGTCCTTTAAATAATGAGATAGAGTGTTGCGTGGCAAGAATATATAAAATGACAATTGAATGTATTTGGTTTTATTTAATAATATTAAAAAGCTTGTGATATAAAGAATGGAATAATTGAGTGCATAAATTTATTGTTTAATGAGATGAAGGATGGGGTGGGATGGATATGCATAATTTTCATTGGGTTAACAATGTTACCGGCAGGGAAGTATAAAAATAAACTTATCATTCTGCTCAGTATGTGACTTGTCTCATTTTTTCACCTTATTAATGGGTATTTGCATCTGGTTTAATTTTTACAATTTTTTATGTTCAGCCATATAAAAAAGAACCCGCTCTATTAAAGGCGGGTCCGGAAAGTAAACGGCTTAGCAATCAATCATTAACGCTTGATATCGCTTTTAAAGTCGCGTTTTTCATATCCTGTATACAGCTGACGCGGACGGGCAATCTTCATACCGTCACTGTGCATCTCGCTCCAGTGGGCGATCCAGCCAACGGTACGTGCCATTGCGAAAATGACGGTGAACATGGAAGACGGAATACCCATCGCTTTCAGGATGATACCAGAGTAGAAATCGACGTTCGGGTACAGTTTCTTCTCGATAAAGTACGGGTCGTTCAGCGCGATGTTTTCCAGCTCCATAGCCACTTCCAGCAGGTCATCCTTCGTGCCCAGCTCTTTCAGCACTTCATGGCAGGTTTCACGCATTACGGTGGCGCGCGGGTCGTAATTTTTGTACACGCGGTGACCGAAGCCCATCAGGCGGAAAGAATCATTTTTATCTTTCGCACGACGAACAAATTCCGGAATGTGTTTAACGGAGCTGATTTCTTCCAGCATTTTCAGCGCTGCTTCGTTAGCACCACCGTGCGCAGGTCCCCACAGTGAAGCAATACCTGCTGCGATACAGGCAAACGGGTTCGCACCCGAAGAGCCAGCGGTACGCACGGTGGAGGTGGAGGCGTTCTGTTCATGGTCAGCGTGCAGGATCAAAATACGGTCCATAGCACGTTCCAGAATCGGATTAACTTCATACGGTTCGCACGGCGTAGAGAACATCATATTCAGGAAGTTACCGGCGTAGGAGAGATCGTTGCGCGGGTAAACAAATGGCTGACCAATGGAATACTTGTAACACATCGCTGCCATGGTCGGCATTTTCGACAGCAGGCGGAACGCGGCAATTTCACGATGACGAGGATTGTTAACATCCAGCGAGTCGTGATAGAACGCCGCCAGCGCGCCGGTAATACCACACATGACTGCCATTGGATGTGAGTCGCGACGGAAAGCGTGGAACAGACGGGTAATCTGCTCGTGGATCATGGTATGACGGGTCACCGTAGTTTTAAATTCGTCATACTGTTCCTGAGTCGGTTTTTCACCATTCAGCAGGATGTAACAAACTTCCAGGTAGTTAGAATCGGTCGCCAGCTGATCGATCGGGAAACCGCGGTGCAGCAAAATACCTTCATCACCATCAATAAAAGTAATTTTAGATTCGCAGGATGCGGTTGAAGTGAAGCCAGGGTCAAAGGTGAACACACCTTTTGAACCGAGAGTACGGATATCAATAACATCTTGACCCAGCGTGCCTTTCAGCACATCCAGTTCAACAGCTGTGTCCCCGTTGAGGGTGAGTTTTGCTTTTGTATCAGCCATTTAAGGTCTCCTTAGCGCCTTATTGCGTAAGACTGCCGGAACTTAAATTTGCCTTCGCACATCAACCTGGCTTTACCCGTTTGTTATTTGGCTCGCCGCTCTGTGAAAGAGGGGAAAACCTGGGTACAGAGCTCTGGGCGCTTGCAGGTAAAGGATCCATTGATGACGAATAAATGGCGAATCAAGTACTTAGCAATCCGAATTATTAAACTTGTCTACCACTAATAACTGTCCCGAATGAATTGGTCAATACTTCCACACTGTTACATAAGTTAATCTTAGGTGAAATACCGACTTCATAACTTTTACGCATTATATGCTTTTCCTGGTAATGTTTGTAACAACTTTGTTGAATGATTGTCAAATTAGATGATTAAAAATTAAATAAATGTTGTTATCGTGACCTAGATCACTGTTCAGGATAAAACCCGACAAACTATATGTAGGTTAATTGTAATGATTTTGTGAACGGCCTATACTGCCGCCAGGTCTCCGGAACACCCTGCAATCCCGAGCCACCCAGCGTTGTAACGTGTCGTTTTCGCATCTGGAAGCAGTGTTTTGCATGACGCGCAGTTATAGAAAGGACGCTGTCTGACCCGCAAGCAGACCGGAGGAAGGAAATCCCGACGTCTCCAGGTAACAGAAAGTTAACCTCTGTGCCCGTAGTCCCCAGGGAATAATAAGAACAGCATGTGGGCGTTATTCATGATAAGAAATGTGAAAAAACAAAGACCTGTTAATCTGGACCTACAGACCATCCGGTTCCCCATCACGGCGATAGCGTCCATTCTCCATCGCGTTTCCGGTGTGATCACCTTTGTTGCAGTGGGCATCCTGCTGTGGCTTCTGGGTACCAGCCTCTCTTCCCCTGAAGGTTTCGAGCAAGCTTCCGCGATTATGGGCAGCTTCTTCGTCAAATTTATCATGTGGGGCATCCTTACCGCTCTGGCGTATCACGTCGTCGTAGGTATTCGCCACATGATGATGGATTTTGGCTATCTGGAAGAAACATTCGAAGCGGGTAAACGCTCCGCCAAAATCTCCTT
This sequence comes from Escherichia sp. XD33, assembly GCF_019375075.1. NCBI lineage: Bacteria > Pseudomonadati > Pseudomonadota > Gammaproteobacteria > Enterobacterales > Enterobacteriaceae > Escherichia > Escherichia sp. XD33. The sequence goes on along the minus strand of NZ_JAENDM010000003.1, from coordinate 195,932 downwards.
TGTTATTACTGTCGTGCTTTCACTTCTCGCAGGAGTCCTCGTATGGTAAGCAACGCCTCCGCATTAGGACGCAATGGCGTACATGATTTCATCCTCGTTCGCGCTACCGCTATCGTCCTGACGCTCTACATCATTTATATGGTCGGTTTTTTCGCTACCAGTGGCGAGCTGACATATGAAGTCTGGATCGGTTTCTTCGCCTCTGCGTTCACCAAAGTGTTCACCCTGCTGGCGCTGTTTTCTATCTTGATCCATGCCTGGATCGGCATGTGGCAGGTGTTGACCGACTACGTTAAACCGCTGGCCTTGCGCCTGATGCTGCAACTGGTGATTGTCGTTGCTCTGGTGGTTTACGTGATTTATGGATTCGTTGTGGTGTGGGGTGTGTGATGAAATTGCCAGTCAGAGAATTTGATGCAGTTGTGATTGGTGCCGGTGGCGCAGGTATGCGCGCGGCGCTGCAAATTTCCCAGAGCGGTCAAACCTGTGCGCTGCTCTCTAAAGTCTTCCCGACCCGTTCCCATACCGTTTCTGCGCAAGGCGGCATTACCGTTGCGCTGGGTAATACCCATGAAGATAACTGGGAATGGCATATGTACGACACCGTAAAAGGTTCGGACTATATCGGTGACCAGGACGCGATTGAATATATGTGTAAAACCGGGCCGGAAGCGATTCTGGAACTCGAACACATGGGCCTGCCGTTCTCGCGTCTTGATGATGGTCGTATCTATCAACGTCCGTTTGGCGGTCAGTCGAAAAACTTCGGCGGCGAGCAGGCGGCACGCACTGCGGCAGCAGCTGACCGTACCGGTCACGCACTGTTGCATACCCTTTATCAGCAGAACCTGAAAAACCACACCACTATTTTCTCCGAGTGGTATGCGCTGGATCTGGTGAAAAACCAGGATGGCGCGGTGGTGGGTTGTACTGCACTGTGCATCGAAACTGGTGAAGTGGTTTATTTCAAAGCCCGCGCTACCGTGCTGGCGACTGGCGGGGCAGGGCGTATTTATCAGTCCACCACTAACGCCCACATTAACACTGGCGACGGCGTCGGCATGGCTATCCGCGCAGGCGTACCGGTGCAGGATATGGAAATGTGGCAGTTCCACCCGACCGGTATTGCCGGTGCGGGCGTACTGGTCACCGAAGGTTGCCGTGGTGAAGGCGGTTATCTGCTGAACAAACATGGCGAACGCTTTATGGAGCGTTATGCGCCGAACGCCAAAGACCTGGCGGGCCGTGACGTGGTGGCGCGTTCCATCATGATTGAAATCCGTGAAGGTCGCGGCTGTGATGGTCCGTGGGGGCCACATGCGAAACTGAAACTCGACCACCTGGGTAAAGAAGTTCTCGAATCCCGTCTGCCGGGTATTCTGGAACTCTCCCGTACCTTCGCTCACGTTGATCCGGTGAAAGAGCCGATTCCGGTTATCCCAACCTGTCACTACATGATGGGTGGTATTCCGACCAAAGTGACCGGTCAGGCGCTGACGGTGAACGAGAAAGGCGAAGATGTGGTTGTTCCGGGGCTGTTTGCCGTTGGTGAAATCGCTTGTGTATCGGTACACGGCGCTAACCGTCTGGGCGGCAACTCGCTGCTGGACCTGGTGGTCTTTGGTCGCGCAGCGGGTCTGCATCTGCAAGAGTCTATCGCCGAGCAGGGCGCATTGCGCGATGCCAGCGAGTCTGATGTTGAAGCATCTCTGGATCGTCTGAACCGCTGGAACAATAATCGTAACGGTGAAGATCCGGTGGCGATTCGTAAAGCGCTGCAAGAATGTATGCAGCATAACTTCTCGGTCTTCCGTGAAGGTGATGCGATGGCGAAAGGGCTTGAGCAGTTGAAAGTTATCCGCGAGCGTCTGAAAAATGCCCGTCTGGATGACACTTCCAGCGAGTTCAACACCCAGCGCGTTGAGTGCCTGGAACTGGATAACCTGATGGAAACGGCGTATGCAACGGCTGTTTCTGCCAACTTCCGTACCGAAAGCCGTGGCGCGCATAGCCGCTTCGACTTCCCGGATCGTGATGATGAAAACTGGCTGTGCCACTCCCTGTATCTGCCAGAGTCGGAATCCATGACGCGCCGAAGCGTCAACATGGAACCGAAACTGCGCCCGGCATTCCCGCCGAAGATTCGTACTTACTAATGCGGAGACAGGAAAATGAGACTCGAGTTTTCAATTTATCGCTATAACCCGGATGTTGATGATGCTCCGCGTATGCAGGATTACACCCTGGAAGCGGAAGAAGGTCGCGACATGATGTTGCTGGATGCGCTTATCCAGCTGAAAGAGAAAGATCCCAGCCTGTCGTTCCGCCGCTCCTGCCGTGAAGGTGTGTGCGGTTCCGACGGTCTGAACATGAACGGCAAGAATGGTCTGGCCTGTATTACCCCGATTTCGGCACTCAACCAGCCGGGCAAGAAGATTGTGATTCGCCCGCTGCCAGGTTTACCGGTGATCCGCGATTTGGTGGTAGACATGGGACAATTCTATGCGCAATATGAGAAAATTAAGCCTTACCTGTTGAATAATGGACAAAATCCGCCAGCTCGCGAGCATTTACAGATGCCAGAGCAGCGCGAAAAACTCGACGGGCTGTATGAATGTATTCTCTGCGCATGTTGTTCAACCTCTTGTCCGTCTTTCTGGTGGAATCCCGATAAGTTTATCGGCCCGGCAGGCTTGTTAGCGGCATATCGTTTCCTGATCGATAGCCGTGATACCGAGACTGACAGCCGCCTCGACGGTTTGAGCGATGCATTCAGTGTATTCCGCTGTCACAGCATCATGAACTGCGTCAGTGTATGTCCGAAGGGGCTGAACCCGACGCGCGCCATCGGCCATATCAAGTCGATGTTGTTGCAACGTAATGCGTAATTAAATGTTGATGCCGGGGAAATCCCCCGGCTATTCAGGAAATCTTTAAAAACTGCCCCTGACACTAAGACAGTTTTTAAAGGTTCCTTCGCGAGCCACTACGTAGACAAGAGCTCGCAAGTGAACCCCGGCACGCACATCACTGTGCGTGGTAGTATCCACGGCGAAGTAAGCATAAAAAAGATGCTTAAGGGATCACGATGCAGAACAGCGCTTTGAAAGCCTGGTTGGACTCTTCTTACCTCTCTGGCGCAAACCAGAGCTGGATAGAACAGCTCTATGAAGACTTCTTAACCGATCCTGACTCGGTTGACGCTAACTGGCGTTCGACGTTCCAGCAGTTACCTGGTACGGGAGTCAAACCGGATCAATTCCACTCTCAAACGCGTGAATATTTCCGCCGCCTGGCGAAAGACGCTTCACGTTACTCTTCAACGATCTCCGACCCTGACACCAATGTGAAGCAGGTAAAAGTCCTGCAGCTCATTAACGCATACCGCTTCCGTGGTCACCAGCATGCGAATCTCGATCCGCTGGGACTGTGGCAGCAAGATAAAGTGGCCGATCTGGATCCGTCTTTCCACGATCTGACCGAAGCAGACTTCCAGGAGACCTTCAACGTCGGTTCATTTGCCAGCGGCAAAGAAACCATGAAACTCGGCGAGCTGCTGGAAGCCCTCAAGCAAACCTACTGCGGCCCGATTGGTGCCGAGTATATGCACATCACCAGCACCGAAGAAAAACGCTGGATCCAACAGCGTATCGAGTCTGGTCGCGCGACTTTCAATAGCGAAGAGAAAAAACGCTTCTTAAGCGAACTGACCGCCGCTGAAGGCCTTGAACGTTACCTCGGCGCAAAATTCCCTGGCGCAAAACGCTTCTCGCTGGAAGGCGGTGACGCGTTAATCCCGATGCTTAAAGAGATGATCCGCCACGCTGGCAACAGCGGCACCCGCGAAGTGGTTCTCGGGATGGCGCACCGTGGTCGTCTGAACGTGCTGGTGAACGTGCTGGGTAAAAAACCGCAAGACTTGTTCGACGAGTTCGCCGGTAAACATAAAGAACACCTCGGCACGGGTGACGTGAAATACCACATGGGCTTCTCGTCTGACTTCCAGACCGATGGCGGCCTGGTGCACCTGGCGCTGGCGTTTAACCCGTCTCACCTTGAGATTGTAAGCCCGGTAGTTATCGGTTCTGTTCGTGCCCGTCTGGACAGACTTGATGAGCCGAGCAGCAACAAAGTGCTGCCAATCACCATCCACGGTGACGCCGCAGTGACCGGGCAGGGTGTGGTTCAGGAAACTCTGAACATGTCGAAAGCGCGTGGTTATGAAGTTGGCGGTACGGTACGTATCGTTATCAACAACCAGGTTGGTTTCACCACCTCTAATCCGCTGGATGCTCGTTCTACACCGTACTGTACTGATATCGGTAAGATGGTTCAGGCACCGATTTTCCACGTTAACGCGGATGATCCGGAAGCCGTTGCCTTTGTGACCCGTCTGGCGCTCGATTTCCGTAACACCTTTAAACGTGATGTCTTCATCGACCTGGTGTGCTACCGCCGTCACGGCCACAACGAAGCCGACGAGCCGAGCGCAACCCAGCCGCTGATGTATCAGAAAATCAAAAAACATCCGACGCCGCGCAAAATCTATGCTGACAAGCTGGAGCAGGAAAAAGTGGCGACGCTGGAAGATGCCACCGAGATGGTTAACCTGTACCGCGATGCGCTGGATGCTGGCGATTGCGTAGTGGCAGAGTGGCGTCCGATGAACATGCACTCTTTCACCTGGTCGCCGTATCTCAACCACGAATGGGACGAAGAGTACCCGAACAAAGTTGAGATGAAGCGCCTGCAGGAACTGGCTAAACGCATCAGCACGGTGCCGGAAGCGGTTGAAATGCAGTCTCGCGTTGCCAAAATTTATGGCGATCGCCAGGCGATGGCTGCCGGTGAGAAACTGTTCGACTGGGGCGGCGCGGAAAACCTCGCTTACGCCACGCTGGTTGACGAAGGCATTCCGGTTCGCCTGTCGGGTGAAGACTCCGGTCGCGGTACCTTCTTCCACCGCCACGCGGTGATCCACAACCAGTCTAACGGTTCCACTTACACGCCGCTGCAACACATCCATAACGGCCAGGGCGCGTTCCGTGTCTGGGACTCCGTACTGTCTGAAGAAGCAGTGCTGGCGTTTGAATACGGTTATGCCACCGCAGAACCACGCACTCTGACTATCTGGGAAGCGCAGTTCGGTGACTTCGCCAACGGTGCGCAGGTGGTTATCGACCAGTTCATCTCCTCTGGCGAACAGAAATGGGGCCGGATGTGTGGTCTGGTGATGTTGCTGCCGCACGGTTATGAAGGGCAGGGGCCGGAGCACTCCTCCGCGCGTCTGGAACGTTATCTGCAACTTTGTGCTGAGCAAAACATGCAGGTGTGCGTACCGTCTACCCCGGCACAGGTTTACCACATGCTGCGTCGTCAGGCGCTGCGCGGGATGCGTCGTCCGCTGGTCGTGATGTCGCCGAAATCCCTGCTGCGTCATCCGCTGGCGGTTTCCAGCCTCGAAGAACTGGCGAACGGCACCTTCCTGCCAGCCATCGGTGAAATCGACGAGCTTGATCCGAAGGGTGTGAAGCGCGTAGTGATGTGTTCTGGTAAGGTTTATTACGACCTGCTGGAACAACGTCGTAAGAACAATCAACACGATGTCGCCATTGTGCGTATCGAGCAACTCTACCCGTTCCCGCATAAAGCGATGCAGGAAGTGTTGCAGCAGTTTGCTCACGTCAAGGATTTTGTCTGGTGCCAGGAAGAGCCGCTCAACCAGGGCGCATGGTACTGCAGCCAGCATCATTTCCGTGAAGTGATTCCGTTTGGGGCTTCTCTGCGTTATGCAGGCCGCCCGGCCTCCGCCTCTCCGGCGGTAGGGTATATGTCCGTTCACCAGAAACAGCAACAAGATCTGGTTAATGACGCGCTGAACGTCGAATAAATAAAGGATACACAATGAGTAGCGTAGATATTCTGGTCCCTGACCTGCCTGAATCCGTAGCCGATGCCACCGTCGCAACCTGGCATAAAAAACCCGGCGACGCAGTCGTACGTGATGAAGTGCTGGTAGAAATCGAAACTGACAAAGTGGTACTGGAAGTACCGGCATCAGCAGACGGCATTCTGGATGCGGTTCTGGAAGATGAAGGTACAACGGTAACGTCTCGTCAGATCCTTGGTCGCCTGCGTGAAGGCAACAGCGCCGGTAAAGAAACCAGCGCCAAATCTGAAGAGAAAGCGTCCACTCCGGCGCAACGCCAGCAGGCGTCTCTGGAAGAGCAAAACAACGATGCGTTAAGCCCGGCGATCCGTCGCCTGCTGGCTGAACACAATCTCGACGCCAGCGCCATTAAAGGCACCGGTGTGGGTGGTCGTCTGACTCGTGAAGATGTGGAAAAACATCTGGCGAAAGCCCCGGCGAAAGAGTCTGCTCCGGCAGCGGCTGCTCCGGCGGCGCAACCGGCTCTGGCTGCACGTAGTGAAAAACGTGTCCCGATGACTCGCCTGCGTAAGCGTGTGGCAGAGCGTCTGCTGGAAGCGAAAAACTCCACCGCCATGCTGACCACGTTCAACGAAGTCAACATGAAGCCGATTATGGATCTGCGTAAGCAGTACGGTGAAGCGTTTGAAAAACGCCACGGCATCCGTCTGGGCTTTATGTCCTTCTACGTGAAAGCGGTGGTTGAAGCCCTGAAACGTTACCCGGAAGTGAACGCTTCTATCGACGGCGATGACGTGGTTTACCACAACTATTTCGACGTCAGCATGGCGGTTTCTACGCCGCGCGGCCTGGTGACGCCGGTTCTGCGTGATGTCGATACCCTCGGCATGGCAGACATCGAGAAGAAAATCAAAGAGCTGGCAGTCAAAGGCCGTGACGGCAAGCTGACCGTTGAAGATCTGACCGGTGGTAACTTCACCATCACCAACGGTGGTGTGTTCGGTTCCCTGATGTCTACGCCGATCATCAACCCGCCGCAGAGCGCAATTCTGGGTATGCACGCTATCAAAGATCGTCCGATGGCGGTGAATGGTCAGGTTGAGATCCTGCCGATGATGTACCTGGCGCTGTCCTACGATCACCGTCTGATCGATGGTCGCGAATCCGTGGGCTTCCTGGTAACGATCAAAGAGTTGCTGGAAGATCCGACGCGTCTGCTGCTGGACGTGTAGTAGTTTAAGTTTCACCTGCACTGTAGACCGGATAAGGCATTATCGCCTTCTCCGGCAATTGAAGCCTGATGCGACGCTGACGCGTCTTATCAGGCCTACGGGACCACCAATGTAGGTCGGATAAGGCGCTAGCGCCGCATCCGACAAGCGATGCCTGATGTGACGGTTAACGTGTCTTATCAGGCCTACGGGGACCACCAATGTAGGTCGGATAAGGCGCAAGCGCCGCATCCGACAAGCGATGCCTGATGTGACGTTTAACGTGTCTTATCAGGCCTACGGGTGACCGACAATGCCCGGAAGCGATACGAAATATTCGGTCTACGGTTTAAAAGATAACGATTACTGAAGGATGGACAGAACACATGAACTTACATGAATATCAGGCAAAACAACTTTTTGCCCGCTATGGCTTACCAGCACCGGTGGGTTATGCCTGTACTACTCCGCGCGAAGCAGAAGAAGCCGCTTCAAAAATCGGTGCCGGTCCGTGGGTAGTGAAATGTCAGGTTCACGCTGGTGGCCGCGGTAAAGCGGGCGGTGTGAAAGTTGTAAACAGCAAAGAAGACATCCGTGCTTTTGCAGAAAACTGGCTCGGCAAGCGTCTGGTAACGTATCAAACAGATGCCAATGGCCAACCGGTTAACCAGATTCTGGTTGAAGCAGCGACCGATATCGCTAAAGAGCTGTATCTCGGTGCCGTTGTAGACCGTAGTTCCCGTCGTGTGGTCTTTATGGCCTCCACCGAAGGCGGCGTGGAAATCGAAAAAGTGGCGGAAGAAACTCCGCACCTGATCCACAAAGTTGCGCTTGATCCGCTGACTGGCCCGATGCCGTATCAGGGACGCGAGCTGGCGTTCAAACTGGGTCTGGAAGGTAAACTGGTTCAGCAGTTCACCAAAATCTTCATGGGCCTGGCGACCATTTTCCTGGAGCGCGACCTGGCGTTGATCGAAATCAACCCGCTGGTCATCACCAAACAGGGCGATCTGATTTGCCTCGACGGCAAACTGGGCGCTGACGGCAACGCACTGTTCCGCCAGCCTGATCTGCGCGAAATGCGTGACCAGTCGCAGGAAGATCCGCGTGAAGCACAGGCTGCACAGTGGGAACTGAACTACGTTGCGCTGGACGGTAACATCGGTTGTATGGTTAACGGCGCAGGTCTGGCGATGGGTACGATGGACATCGTTAAACTGCACGGCGGCGAACCGGCTAACTTCCTTGACGTTGGCGGCGGCGCAACCAAAGAACGTGTAACCGAAGCGTTCAAAATCATCCTCTCTGACGACAAAGTGAAAGCCGTTCTGGTTAACATCTTCGGCGGTATCGTTCGTTGCGACCTGATCGCTGACGGTATCATCGGCGCGGTAGCAGAAGTGGGTGTTAACGTACCGGTCGTGGTACGTCTGGAAGGTAACAACGCCGAACTCGGCGCGAAGAAACTGGCTGACAGCGGCCTGAATATTATTGCAGCAAAAGGTCTGACGGATGCAGCTCAGCAGGTTGTTGCCGCAGTGGAGGGGAAATAATGTCCATTTTAATCGATAAAAACACCAAGGTTATCTGCCAGGGCTTTACCGGTAGCCAGGGGACTTTCCACTCAGAACAGGCCATTGCATACGGCACTAAAATGGTTGGCGGCGTAACCCCAGGTAAAGGCGGCACCACCCACCTCGGCCTGCCGGTGTTCAACACCGTGCGTGAAGCCGTTGCTGCCACTGGCGCTACCGCTTCTGTTATCTACGTACCAGCACCGTTCTGCAAAGACTCCATTCTGGAAGCCATCGACGCAGGCATCAAACTGATTATCACCATCACTGAAGGCATCCCGACGCTGGATATGCTGACCGTGAAAGTGAAGCTGGATGAAGCAGGCGTTCGTATGATCGGCCCGAACTGCCCAGGCGTTATCACTCCGGGTGAATGCAAAATCGGTATCCAGCCTGGTCACATTCACAAACCGGGTAAAGTGGGTATCGTTTCCCGTTCCGGTACACTGACCTATGAAGCGGTTAAACAGACCACGGATTACGGTTTCGGTCAGTCGACCTGTGTCGGTATCGGCGGTGACCCGATCCCGGGCTCTAACTTTATCGACATTCTCGAAATGTTCGAAAAAGATCCGCAGACCGAAGCGATCGTGATGATCGGTGAGATCGGCGGTAGCGCTGAAGAAGAAGCAGCTGCGTACATCAAAGAGCACGTTACCAAGCCAGTTGTGGGTTACATCGCTGGTGTGACTGCGCCGAAAGGCAAACGTATGGGCCACGCGGGTGCCATCATTGCCGGTGGGAAAGGGACTGCGGATGAGAAATTCGCTGCTCTGGAAGCCGCAGGCGTGAAAACCGTTCGCAGCCTGGCGGATATCGGTGAAGCACTGAAAACTGTTCTGAAATAAATATCTGTAATAAGAAATAGCCCTCGCCGCTTCCCTCTACAGGAATGGCGAAGGGCTGTCGGTTTCGACATGGTTGGCCATCGTATGATGGCCTTTTTTGTGCTTATCGCGATGATTTTCGCTGCGCTATCAGGGTAAATTTATAGTCATCGGTATTAAAAGCGTTGCGGCTATATTCAAACACCCGACCATCAACTAAATATCCACGCGATACTTTTTCAAGAATCGGCTTTGTCTGGCTGATATTAAGCAGACGGCTCATCTCTTCGGTTGGCATCAGAGGAATGATTTCCTGTTCGCTACGATCGATAACCATTTTCTTCACTTCTTCGATAAAGTGATATTTCGAATTTTCCATGACCTGCCAGGTGAGATCCGGGAACAACGCAAGCGGCATCCAGGTTTCTTCCAGCGCCATTGGCTTTTGCTTGCGATAGCGCACGCGCTTCACATGCCACACACGATCCTGCGGGGTGATTTGTAGCTGTTGCTGAAGAAAATCGTCAGCCGGAATCACTTCGAATATCAGAACTTCACTGTGTGTATCGACGTGACGGTCCGACAGTTTTTCATCAAAACTGGTTAACTGAAAAATATCGTAATTGACCCGCTCTTCTTTGACGTAAGTCCCGCTGCCCTGAATGCTTTCGAGGATCTGCTGCTCGACTAGCTGGCGCAAAGCCTGACGCACCGTAACCCGGCTGACGCCAAACTCTGTTTGTAGCGCTGATTCAGTGGGTAACGCATCGCCAGGTTTAAGCTCGCCACGCGCAATTTGTTCACGAATGCGATCGGCAATCTGCCGGTATAAGGGCTTGTGTCCCATTTTTAGTATCTCATTAATACGAATTTAACCATTATGCCCGATAAATTCATCCTGCAAATAATACAAATACAATACAAATAATTTCAATCAAGTGAAATTGATCACATAATGGTATTGTTTTATCGGGCACACTGGCGCGACTATAAAAACGATCAAGTGAGGATCATGATGAATCTGACGACTCTGACCCACCGCGATGCGTTGTGTCTGAATGCGCGCTTTACCAGCCGTGAAGAGGCCATCCACGCGTTGACTCAACGTCTTGCTGCTCTGGGGAAAATTTCCAGTACTGAGCAATTTCTGGAAGAAGTGTATCGCCGTGAAAGCCTTGGCCCGACCGCCTTAGGTGAAGGGTTGGCTGTGCCGCATGGCAAAACTGCTGCGGTAAAAGAAGCGGCGTTTGCGGTCGCCACACTCAGCGAGCCGCTTCAGTGGGAAGGCGTTGATGGCCCGGAAGCAGTTGATTTAGTGGTGCTGCTGGCGATTCCCCCCAATGAAGCGGGTACTACGCATATGCAACTGCTGACAGCGCTGACCACGCGCCTTGCGGATGATGAGATTCGGGCGCGTATACAGTCGGCGACGACGCCTGATGAGTTGCTCTCGGCGCTGGATGACAAGGGAGGCACGCAACCTTCTGCCTCTTTTTCCAACGCGCCAACTATCGTCTGCGTAACGGCCTGTCTGGCGGGTATTGCTCACACCTATATGGCTGCGGAATATCTGGAAAAAGCCGGACGCAAACTCGGCGTAAATGTTTACGTTGAAAAACAAGGCGCTAACGGCATTGAAGGGCGTTTAACGGCGGATCAACTCAATAGTGCAACCGCCTGTATTTTTGCGGCTGAAGTCGCCATCAAGGAGAGTGAGCGTTTTAATGGCATTCCCGCGCTTTCAGTGCCTGTTGCCGAGCCGATTCGCCATGCAGAAGCGTTGATCCAACAAGCGCTTACCCTCAAGCGTAGCGATGAGACGCGTACCGTACAGCAAGATACGCAACCGGTGAAAAGTGTCAAAACGGAGCTGAAACAGGCACTGTTGAGCGGAATCTCTTTTGCCGTACCGTTGATTGTCGCGGGGGGCACGGTGCTGGCGGTCGCGGTATTACTGTCGCAAATCTTCGGGCTACAAGATCTGTTTAATGAAGAAAACTCCTGGCTGTGGATGTACCGCAAGCTGGGCGGCGGGCTGCTCGGAATTTTGATGGTACCGGTGCTCGCGGCCTATACCGCCTATTCTCTGGCAGATAAACCGGCGTTAGCGCCAGGCTTTGCGGCTGGACTTGCCGCCAACATGATCGGCTCCGGGTTTCTCGGCGCGGTCGTTGGCGGATTGATAGCCGGTTACTTGATGCGCTGGGTGAAAAATCACTTGCGTCTTAGCAGTAAATTCAATGGATTCCTGACTTTTTATCTCTACCCGGTGCTCGGTACGTTGGGAGCGGGCAGTCTGATGCTGTTTGTGGTGGGGGAACCTGTCGCCTGGATCAATAACTCGCTTACCGCCTGGCTGAACGGTCTGTCAGGAAGTAACGCGCTGTTGCTGGGTGCCATTCTCGGTTTTATGTGTTCCTTTGACCTTGGAGGGCCAGTGAATAAAGCCGCTTATGCATTCTGCCTGGGCGCAATGGCGAACGGCGTTTACGGCCCGTATGCCATTTTCGCCTCTGTCAAAATGGTTTCGGCATTTACCGTAACCGCTTCCACGATGCTCGCACCGCGCCTGTTTAAAGAGTTTGAAATTGAGACCGGGAAATCCACCTGGCTGTTAGGGCTGGCAGGTATTACCGAAGGGGCGATCCCGATGGCGATTGAAGATCCGCTGCGGGTTATTGGTTCGTTTGTGCTGGGCTCTATGGTAACGGGCGCTATTGTCGGTGCGATGAATATCGGCCTTTCGACACCCGGTGCCGGCATTTTCTCGCTCTTTTTACTTCATGATAATGGCGCGGGCGGTGTTATGGCGGCAATTGGCTGGTTTGGCGCGGCATTGGTGGGGGCTGCAATCTCGACTGCAATTCTCCTGATGTGGCGGCGTCACGCGGTTAAGCATGGCAACTATCTGACTGATGGCGTAATGCCATAAACAAAAAGGAAACGACGATGAAAGCAGTATCTCGCGTTCACATCACCCCGCATATGCACTGGGATCGAGAGTGGTATTTCACCACCGAAGAGTCACGTATTCTGCTGGTCAATAATATGGAAGAGATCCTGTGCCGACTGGAACAGGACAACGAATACAAATATTACGTACTCGACGGGCAAACGGCGATCCTCGAAGATTATTTCGCGGTGAAACCGGAAAACAAAGACCGTGTGAAGAAACAGGTAGAAGCCGGCAAGTTGATTATCGGCCCCTGGTATACCCAGACCGATACCACGATTGTTTCTGCGGAATCCATCGTCCGTAATCTGATGTACGGAATGCGTGACTGCCTCGCGTTTGGCGAGCCGATGAAAATAGGTTATTTACCAGATTCCTTTGGCATGTCCGGGCAACTGCCGCATATCTACAATGGATTTGGCATTACCCGCACCATGTTCTGGCGCGGATGTTCGGAGCGCCACGGTACTGATAAAACCGAGTTTTTGTGGCAAAGCAGTGACGGTAGCGAAGTGACGGCGCAGGTGCTGCCGCTGGGCTATGCCATCGGTAAGTACTTACCTGCCGACGAAAACGGATTACGTAAACGCCTCGACAGTTATTTTGACGTGCTGGAAAAAGCGTCTGTAACCAAAGAGATTTTGCTGCCGAATGGGCATGACCAGATGCCATTGCAGCAAAATATCTTCGAAGTGATGGATAAGCTACGTGAGATCTACCCTCAACGTAAGTTTGTGATGAGCCGCTTTGAAGAGGTATTTGAGAAGATCGAAGCGCAGCGAGATAATCTGGCAACCCTGAAAGGGGAATTTATTGATGGCAAATATATGCGCGTGCATCGCACCATCGGTTCTACGCGTATGGATATCAAAATTGCCCACGCGCGTATTGAAAATAAGATTGTTAATCTGCTGGAACCGCTGGCAACACTGGCCTGGACGTTGGGTTTTGAATACCACCACGGCTTGCTGGAGAAAATGTGGAAAGAGATCTTAAAAAATCATGCCCACGACAGTATCGGCTGCTGCTGTAGTGACAAAGTTCATCGCGAAATCGTCGCCCGCTTCGAACTGGCTGAAGACATGGCGGATAATCTGATTCGTTTCTACATGCGCAAAATTGCCGACAACATGCCGCAGAGCGACGCCGACAAACTCGTCCTGTTTAACCTGATGCCCTGGCCGCGTGAAGAAGTTATCAACACCACTGTGCGGCTGCGCGCCAGCCAGTTTAATTTGCGGGACGATCGCGGTCAGCCTGTACCGTATTTTATTCGCCATGCCCGTGAGATCGATCCAGGCCTAATCGATCGGCAAATAGTTCATTACGGTAATTACGATCCCTTTATGGAGTTTGATATACAGATCAACCAGATTGTCCCTTCTATGGGCTATCGCACGCTTTATATCGAAGCGAATCAGCCTGGCAACGTAATTGCGGCAAAAAGTGACGCTGAAGGGATACTGGAAAATGCTTTCTGGCAAATTGCGCTCAATGAGGATGGTTCTCTGCAACTGGTAGATAAAGACAGCGGTGTGCGCTATGACCGGGTATTGCAAATTGAAGAAAGCTCTGATGATGGTGATGAATATGACTATTCACCCGCAAAAGAAGAGTGGGTAATTACCGCAGCGAACGCGAAACCGCAATGCGATATTATTCATGAAGCCTGGCAGAGCAGGGCTGTTATCCGCTATGACATGGCAGTGCCGCTCAATTTGTCAGAACGCAGCGCCCGGCAATCCACTGGCAGAGTAGGGGTGGTGTTGGTTGCCACTCTTAGTCATAACAGCAGGCGTATTGATGTGGATATCAATCTTGATAACCAGGCTGACGATCATCGCCTTCGTGTCCTGGTCCCTACACCTTTTAACACCGACAGTGTTCTGGCAGATACGCAGTTTGGTTCGCTAACGCGCCCCGTGAACGACAGTGCAATGAACAACTGGCAGCAAGAAGGCTGGAAAGAAGCGCCGGTTCCGGTATGGAATATGCTCAACTATGTTGCCTTACAGGAAGGGCGTAACGGCATGGCTGTCTTTAGCGAAGGGTTACGTGAATTTGAAGTCATCGGTGAAGAGAAGAAAACCTTTGCCATTACGTTGCTGCGTGGCGTGGGCTTACTGGGCAAAGAAGATCTGCTTTTAAGGCCTGGGCGGCCTTCGGGAATTAAAATGCCAGTCCCGGACTCACAACTACGTGGTCTGCTTTCTTGTCGCCTAAGTTTATTGAGTTATACCGGTACGCCAACCGCCGCTGGTGTAGCTCAGCAGGCGCGAGCATGGCTGACTCCAGTACAGTGTTACAACAAAATCCCATGGGATGTGATGAAGCTCAACAAAGCCGGATTCAACGTGCCGGAAAGTTATAGTTTGTTGAAAATGCCCCCAGTGGGATGCCTGATAAGCGCACTTAAGAAAGCTGAAGACCGACAAGAAGTGATTTTACGGCTGTTTAATCCGGCTGAATCAGCAACCTGTGATGCGACTGTTGCTTTCAGTCGCGAGGTGATTTCTTGCTCAGAAACGATGATGGATGAACACATTACCACCGAGGAAAATCAAGGTTCAAATCTATCGGGGCCTTTTTTACCCGGCCAGTCACGGACGTTCAGTTACCGGCTTGCCTGAATAGCAATCAAACCGAAGCCACATATGCGCGGCCAGATTGTTGACAAAGGGCGCTTTGTTCATGCCGGATACGGCATGAACGCTTTATTCGGTCTACAAAAGCAGGCAAATTCAATATATTGCAGAGATGATGTAGACACTGGCAAGCGTAGCGCATCAGGTAATTTTGCGTTTATCTTCACTCTCAAGCCACGTATATGTGGCTTTATTTTTAACAAAATAATAACCCTGGGTGAGTTAATTATAATATAATTATAAGTTAACTAAATGTTAATATTGGCGGGGTGGATTTATGCCTTTATTAGTAATCCTGAAACTCTGCGTCGTATTAGCCAGTGACCAAAAAAAGAATTAAGGTCAACCGTGCTGTTTTTGCTTCGTCTCTTTTTATCTTTAATTGCCAACCGAAACTAATTTCAGCCTTATAACTCACACATTTTAAACATAAATGTCACTAAAGTTACCTTATTGAAACATGATTAACATAATTTGTAGGAATTGATATTTATCAATGTATAAGTCTTGGAAATGGGCATCAAAAAGAGATAAATTGTTCTCGATCAAATTGGCTGAAAGGCGGTAATTTAGCTATAAATTGATCACCGTCGAAAAATGCAAATTTGCTTCAACAAAAACCTGTTTATTGTAAGGATTTTGCGGCGTAATATATACGTGGGATCAATTTGAGTTTTTATTAACATGTTTGCAACCTTTCTTTACGCCGTTTTTGTGTGCATTCACATGGTATGATGAAAGTGTTCAAACAAATTTCTATTGGGGCATGCGTGTGACCCTTTCTAACGGGGTTCACTCTCGGAGTCTTCATGCGATGAGCAAGGAGTCATGATGTTAGATATAGTCGAACTGTCGCGCTTACAGTTTGCCTTGACCGCGATGTACCACTTCCTTTTTGTGCCACTGACGCTCGGTATGGCGTTCCTGCTGGCCATTATGGAAACGGTCTACGTCCTCTCCGGCAAACAGATTTATAAAGATATGACCAAGTTCTGGGGCAAGTTGTTTGGTATCAACTTCGCTCTGGGTGTGGCTACCGGTTTGACCATGGAGTTCCAGTTCGGGACTAACTGGTCTTACTATTCCCACTATGTAGGGGATATCTTCGGTGCGCCGCTGGCAATCGAAGGTCTGATGGCCTTCTTCCTCGAATCCACCTTTGTAGGTCTGTTCTTCTTCGGTTGGGATCGTCTGGGTAAAGTTCAGCATATGTGTGTCACCTGGCTGGTGGCGCTCGGTTCAAACCTGTCCGCACTGTGGATTCTGGTTGCGAACGGCTGGATGCAAAACCCAATCGCGTCCGATTTCAACTTTGAAACTATGCGTATGGAGATGGTGAGCTTCTCCGAGCTGGTGCTTAACCCGGTTGCTCAGGTGAAATTCGTTCACACTGTAGCGTCTGGTTATGTGACTGGCGCGATGTTCATCCTCGGTATCAGCGCATGGTATATGCTGAAAGGTCGTGACTTCGCCTTCGCTAAACGCTCCTTTGCTATCGCTGCCAGCTTCGGTATGGCTGCTGTTCTGTCTGTTATTGTTCTGGGTGATGAATCCGGCTACGAAATGGGCGACGTGCAGAAAACCAAACTGGCTGCTATTGAAGCCGAGTGGGAAACGCAACCTGCGCCTGCTGCCTTTACTCTGTTCGGCATTCCTGATCAGGAAGAGGAGACGAACAAATTTGCGATTCAGATCCCTTACGCACTGGGCATCATTGCAACGCGTTCCGTGGATACCCCGGTTATCGGCCTGAAAGAGCTGATGGTGCAGCATGAAGAACGCATTCGTAACGGGATGAAGGCGTACTCTCTGCTCGAACAACTGCGTTCTGGTTCTACCGACCAGGCGGTTCGTGACCAGTTCAATAGCATGAAGAAAGACCTCGGTTACGGTCTGCTGCTGAAACGCTATACGCCAAACGTGGCTGATGCGACTGAAGCGCAGATTCAACAGGCAACCAAAGACTCCATCCCGCGTGTAGCGCCGCTGTACTTTGCGTTCCGTATCATGGTGGCGTGTGGCTTCCTGCTTCTGGCAATCATCGCGCTCTCTTTCTGGAGTGTCATCCGCAACCGCATTGGCGAGAAAAAATGGCTTCTGCGCGCCGCGCTGTACGGTATTCCGCTGCCGTGGATTGCTGTAGAAGCGGGCTGGTTCGTGGCTGAATATGGCCGCCAACCGTGGGCTATCGGTGAAGTGCTGCCGACAGCTGTGGCGAACTCGTCACTGACCGCAGGCGATCTCATCTTCTCAATGGTGCTGATTTGCGGCCTGTATACCCTGTTCCTGGTGGCAGAATTGTTCTTAATGTTCAAGTTTGCACGCCTCGGCCCAAGCAGCCTGAAAACCGGTCGCTATCACTTTGAGCAGTCTTCCACGACTACTCAGCCGGCACGCTAAGACAGGAGTCGTCAAATGATCGATTATGAAGTATTGCGTTTTATCTGGTGGCTGCTGGTTGGCGTTCTGCTGATTGGTTTTGCAGTCACTGACGGTTTCGACATGGGGGTGGGCATGCTCACCCGTTTCCTCGGTCGTAACGACACCGAGCGTCGAATTATGATTAACTCCATTGCACCACACTGGGACGGTAACCAGGTTTGGCTGATCACCGCGGGCGGCGCACTCTTTGCTGCCTGGCCGATGGTCTATGCCGCTGCGTTCTCCGGCTTCTATGTGGCGATGATCCTCGTGCTGGCGTCTTTGTTCTTCCGTCCGGTCGGTTTTGACTACCGCTCCAAGATTGAAGAAACCCGCTGGCGTAACATGTGGGACTGGGGCATCTTCATTGGTAGCTTCGTTCCGCCGCTGGTAATTGGTGTAGCGTTCGGTAACCTGTTGCAGGGCGTACCGTTCAACGTTGATGAATATCTGCGTCTGTACTACACCGGTAACTTCTTCCAGTTGCTTAACCCGTTCGGCCTGCTGGCAGGCGTGGTGAGCGTAGGGATGATCATTACTCAGGGCGCAACCTATCTGCAAATGCGTACCGTGGGCGAACTGCACCTGCGTACCCGTGCAACGGCTCAGGTGGCTGCGCTGGTGACACTGGTCTGTTTCGCACTGGCTGGCGTATGGGTGATGTACGGTATCGATGGTTATGTCGTGAAATCGACAATGGACCATTACGCAGCCTCTAACCCACTGAATAAAGAAGTGGTTCGTGAAGCTGGCGCATGGCTGGTTAACTTCAACAACACGCCAATTCTGTGGGCTATTCCGGCACTGGGTGTGGTTCTGCCGCTGCTGACCATCCTGACTGCACGTATGGATAAAGCCGCGTGGGCGTTTGTGTTCTCCTCCCTGACGCTGGCCTGCATCATCCTGACAGCCGGTATCGCAATGTTCCCGTTTGTGATGCCGTCCAGCACCATGATGAACGCAAGTCTGACAATGTGGGATGCAACTTCCAGCCAGCTGACGCTTAACGTCATGACCTGGGTTGCGGTGGTTCTGGTACCGATCATTCTGCTCTACACCGCCTGGTGTTACTGGAAAATGTTCGGTCGTATCACCAAAGAAGATATTGAACGTAACACCCACTCTCTGTACTAAGTAAGGAGCTAAAAATGTGGTATTTCGCATGGATTCTGGGAACGCTTCTTGCCTGTTCGTTTGGGGTAATCACCGCGCTGGCGCTTGAACACGTCGAATCAGGCAAAGCCGGTCAAGAAGACATCTGATGAGTAAGATTATCGCGACTTTGTATGCGGTAATGGACAAGCGCCCCCTGCGGGCGCTTTCCTTCGTGATGGCGCTTCTGTTAGCAGGATGTATGTTTTGGGACCCATCTCGTTTTGCCGCGAAGACCAGTGAACTGGAAATCTGGCATGGTTTATTGCTGATGTGGGCCGTCTGTGCTGGTGTGATTCACGGCGTGGGCTTTCGTCCGCAGAAGGTTCTTTGGCAAGGGATTTTTTGCCCATTGCTTGCCGATATTGTTCTCATTGTCGGGCTGATTTTCTTCTTCTTTTAAATCAGAATTCTCTTTAAAAAATTATGGGCCGCTCCAGGCCCATAAATTTTTACGCTCCCTTAACTTGCCCTCATTCCCAAACCTCAATCGCGCGCGTATAGTAGCAGCGTTTAAAAGCTCTAACTTTTGTTGCATTACCGGGATGTAAAGTGAATACAACGCTGTTTCGATGGCCGGTTCGCGTCTACTATGAAGATACCGATGCCGGTGGTGTGGTGTACCACGCCAGTTACGTCGCTTTTTATGAAAGAGCACGCACAGAGATGCTGCGTCATCATCACTTCAGTCAGCAGGCGCTGATGGCTGAACGCGTTGCCTTTGTGGTACGTAAAATGACGGTGGAATATTACGCACCTGCGCGGCTCGACGATATGCTCGAAATACAGACTGAAATAACATCAATGCGTGGCACCTCTTTGGTTTTCACGCAACGTATTGTCAACGCCGAGAATACTTTGCTGAATGAAGCAGAGGTTCTGGTTGTTTGCGTTGACCCACTCAAAATGAAGCCTCGTGCGCTTCCCAAGTCTATTGTCGCGGAGTTTAAGCAGTGACTGACATGAATATCCTTGATTTGTTCCTGAAGGCTAGCCTTCTGGTTAAACTTATCATGTTGATTTTGATTGGTTTTTCAATCGCATCTTGGGCCATTATTATCCAGCGGACCCGTATTCTTAACGCAGCGGCGCGCGAAGCCGAAGCGTTTGAAGATAAATTCTGGTCTGGAATCGAACTCTCTCGCCTCTATCAAGAGAGCCAGGGGAAACGGGATAATCTGACTGGTTCGGAACAAATCTTTTACAGCGGGTTCAAAGAGTTTGTGCGCCTGCATCGTGCCAATAGCCATGCGCCGGAAGCCGTAGTGGAAGGGGCGTCGCGTGCTATGCGTATCTCCATGAACCGTGAACTTGAAAATCTGGAAACGCACATTCCGTTCCTCGGTACGGTTGGCTCCATCAGCCCGTATATTGGTCTGTTTGGTACGGTCTGGGGGATCATGCACGCCTTTATCGCCCTCGGGGCGGTAAAACAAGCAACACTGCAAATGGTTGCGCCCGGTATCGCAGAAGCGTTGATTGCGACTGCAATTGGTCTGTTTGCCGCTATCCCGGCAGTTATGGCCTACAACCGCCTCAACCAGCGCGTAAACAAACTGGAACTGAATTACGACAACTTTATGGAAGAGTTTACCGCGATTCTGCACCGCCAGGCGTTTACCGTTAGCGAGAGCAACAAGGGGTAAGCCATGGCCAGAGCGCGTGGACGAGGTCGTCGCGATCTCAAGTCCGAAATCAACATTGTACCGTTGCTGGACGTACTGCTGGTGCTGTTGCTGATCTTTATGGCGACAGCGCCCATCATCACCCAGAGCGTGGAGGTCGATCTGCCAGACGCTACTGAATCACAGGCGGTGAGCAGTAACGATAATCCGCCAGTGATTGTTGAAGTGTCTGGTATTGGTCAGTACACCGTGGTGGTTGAGAAAGATCGCCTGGAGCGTTTACCACCAGAGCAGGTGGTGGCGGAAGTGTCCAGCCGTTTCAAGGCCAACCCGAAAACGGTCTTTCTGATCGGTGGCGCAAAAGATGTGCCTTACGATGAAATAATTAAAGCACTGAACTTGTTACATAGTGCGGGTGTGAAATCGGTTGGTTTAATGACGCAGCCTATCTAAACATCTGCGTTTCCCTTGCTTGAAAGAGAGCGGGTAACAGGCGAACAGTTTTTGGAAACCGAGAGTGTCAAAGGCAACCGAACAAAACGACAAGCTCAAGCGGGCGATAATTATTTCAGCAGTGCTGCATGTCATCTTATTTGCGGCGCTGATCTGGAGTTCGTTCGATGAGAATATAGAAGCTTCAGCCGGAGGCGGCGGTGGTTCGTCCATCGACGCTGTCATGGTTGATTCAGGTGCGGTAGTTGAGCAGTACAAACGCATGCAAAGCCAGGAATCAAGCGCGAAGCGTTCTGATGAACAGCGCAAGATGAAGGAACAGCAGGCTGCTGAAGAACTGCGTGAGAAACAAGCGGCTGAACAGGAACGCCTGAAGCAACTTGAGAAAGAGCGGTTAGCGGCTCAGGAGCAGAAAAAGCAGGCTGAAGAAGCCGCAAAACAGGCCGAGTTAAAGCAGAAGCAAGCTGAAGAGGCGGCAGCGAAAGCGGCGGCAGATGCTAAAGCGAAGGCCGAAGCAGATGCTAAAGCTGCGGAAGAAGCAGCGAAGAAAGCGGCTGCAGACGCAAAGAAAAAAGCAGAAGCAGAAGCCGCCAAAGCCGCAGCCGAAGCGCAGAAAAAAGCCGAGGCAGCCGCTGCGGCACTGAAGAAGAAAGCGGAAGCGGCAGAAGCAGCTGCAGCTGAAGCAAGAAAGAAAGCGGCAACTGAAGCTGCTGAAAAAGCCAAAGCAGAAGCTGAGAAGAAAGCGGCTGCTGAAAAGGCTGCAGCTGATAAGAAAGCGGCAGCAGAGAAAGCTGCAGCCGACAAAAAAGCAGCAGAAAAAGCGGCTGCTGAAAAGGCAGCAGCTGATAAGAAAGCAGCGGCAGAAAAAGCCGCCGCAGACAAAAAAGCGGCAGCGGCAAAAGCTGCAGCTGAAAAAGCCGCTGCAGCAAAAGCGGCCGCAGAGGCAGATGATATTTTCGGTGAGCTAAGCTCTGGTAAGAATGCACCGAAAACGGGGGGAGGGGCGAAAGGGAACAATGCTTCGCCTGCCGGGAGTGGTAATACTAAAAACAATGGCGCATCAGGGGCCGATATCAATAACTATGCCGGGCAGATTAAATCTGCTATCGAAAGTAAGTTCTATGACGCATCGTCCTATGCAGGCAAAACCTGTACGCTGCGCATAAAACTGGCACCCGATGGTATGTTACTGGATATCAAACCTGAAGGTGGCGATCCCGCACTTTGTCAGGCTGCGTTGGCAGCAGCTAAACTTGCGAAGATCCCGAAACCACCAAGCCAGGCAGTATATGAAGTGTTCAAAAACGCGCCATTGGACTTCAAACCGTAATCGCGATGTTGACTGTTCGGACGGTCAACATCAGGCACCGGTTGCCACGGGGTTCTGGTAGTTTTGTGTATTTTAGTTTGTTAACATTCTGCTAAATTATCGTGGGCCATCGGTCCAGATAAGGGAGATATGATGAAGCAGGCATTACGAGTAGCATTTGGTTTTCTCATACTGTGGGCATCAGTTCTGCATGCTGAAGTCCGCATTGTGATCGACAGCGGTGTAGATTCCGGTCGTCCTATTGGTGTTGTTCCTTTCCAGTGGGCGGGGCCTGGTGCGGCACCTGAAGATATTGGCGGCATCGTTGCTGCTGACTTGCGTAACAGCGGTAAATTTAATCCGTTAGATCGCGCTCGTCTGCCACAGCAGCCGGGTAGTGCGCAGGAAGTACAACCAGCTGCATGGTCCGCACTGGGCATTGACGCTGTAGTTGTCGGTCAGGTCACTCCGAATCCGGATGGTTCTT
Source organism: Escherichia sp. XD33 (assembly GCF_019375075.1). Taxonomy (NCBI): domain Bacteria; kingdom Pseudomonadati; phylum Pseudomonadota; class Gammaproteobacteria; order Enterobacterales; family Enterobacteriaceae; genus Escherichia; species Escherichia sp. XD33. The sequence continues at coordinate 173,385 of NZ_JAENDM010000003.1, read as the reverse complement.
ACAATGTTGCTTATCAACTTGTTGACACTGGCGGCGCACCGGGTACTGTACTTGCTCAGAACTCGTACAAAGTGAACAAGCAGTGGCTGCGTTATGCTGGTCATACCGCCAGTGATGAAGTGTTTGAAAAACTGACCGGCATTAAAGGTGCGTTCCGTACTCGTATTGCCTACGTTGTTCAGACCAACGGCGGTCAGTTCCCGTATGAACTGCGCGTATCTGACTATGACGGTTACAACCAGTTTGTCGTTCACCGTTCACCGCAGCCGCTGATGTCTCCGGCGTGGTCACCAGACGGTTCTAAACTGGCTTATGTGACCTTCGAAAGCGGTCGTTCCGCGCTGGTTATTCAGACGCTGGCAAATGGCGCTGTACGTCAGGTGGCTTCATTCCCGCGTCACAACGGTGCACCTGCATTCTCGCCAGACGGCAGCAAACTGGCATTCGCCTTGTCGAAAACCGGTAGTCTGAACCTGTACGTAATGGATTTGGCTTCTGGTCAGATCCGCCAGGTGACTGATGGTCGCAGTAACAATACCGAACCGACCTGGTTCCCGGATAGCCAGAACCTGGCATTTACTTCTGACCAGGCCGGTCGTCCGCAGGTTTATAAAGTGAATATCAACGGCGGTGCGCCACAACGTATTACCTGGGAAGGTTCGCAGAACCAGGATGCGGATGTCAGCAGCGACGGTAAATTTATGGTAATGGTCAGCTCCAATGGTGGGCAGCAGCACATTGCCAAACAAGATCTGGCAACGGGAGGCGTACAAGTTCTGTCGTCCACGTTCCTGGATGAAACGCCAAGTCTGGCACCTAACGGCACTATGGTAATCTACAGCTCTTCTCAGGGGATGGGATCCGTGCTGAATTTGGTTTCTACAGATGGGCGTTTCAAAGCGCGTCTTCCGGCAACTGATGGACAGGTCAAATTCCCTGCCTGGTCGCCGTATCTGTGATAATAATTAATTGAATAGTAAAGGAATCATTGAAATGCAACTGAACAAAGTGCTGAAAGGGCTGATGATTGCTCTGCCTGTTATGGCAATTGCGGCATGTTCTTCCAACAAGAACGCCAGCAATGACGGCAGCGAAGGCATGCTGGGTGCCGGCACTGGTATGGATGCGAACGGCGGCAACGGCAACATGTCTTCCGAAGAGCAGGCTCGTCTGCAAATGCAACAGCTGCAGCAGAACAACATCGTTTACTTCGATCTGGACAAGTACGATATCCGTTCTGACTTCGCTCAAATGCTGGATGCACATGCAAACTTCCTGCGTAGCAACCCGTCTTACAAAGTCACCGTAGAAGGTCACGCGGACGAACGTGGTACTCCGGAATACAACATCTCCCTGGGTGAACGTCGTGCGAACGCCGTTAAGATGTACCTGCAGGGTAAAGGCGTTTCTGCAGACCAGATCTCCATCGTTTCTTACGGTAAAGAAAAACCTGCAGTACTGGGTCATGACGAAGCGGCATACTCCAAAAACCGTCGTGCGGTACTGGTTTACTAAGAGAATTGCATGAGCAGTAACTTCAGACATCAACTATTGAGTCTGTCGTTACTGGTTGGTATAGCGGCCCCCTGGGCCGCTTTTGCTCAGGCACCAATCAGTAGTGTCGGCTCAGGCTCGGTCGAAGACCGCGTCACTCAACTTGAGCGTATTTCTAATGCTCACAGCCAGCTTTTAACCCAACTCCAGCAACAACTTTCTGATAATCAATCCGATATTGATTCCCTGCGTGGTCAGATTCAGGAAAATCAGTATCAACTGAATCAGGTCGTGGAGCGGCAAAAGCAGATCCTGTTGCAGATCGACAGCCTCAGCAGCGGTGGTGCAGCGGCGCAATCAACCAGCAGCGATCAAAGCGGTGCGGCGGCATCAACGACGCCGACAGCTGATGCTGGTACTGCGAATGCTGGCGCGCCGGTGAAAAGCGGCGATGCAAACACGGATTACAATGCAGCTATTGCGCTGGTGCAGGATAAATCCCGCCAGGATGACGCAATGGTGGCATTTCAGAATTTCATCAAAAATTACCCTGATTCAACTTACCTGCCAAACGCCAATTATTGGCTGGGTCAGTTAAACTACAACAAGGGTAAAAAAGATGATGCGGCGTACTATTTTGCTTCGGTAGTGAAAAACTATCCGAAGTCACCAAAGGCTGCTGATGCGATGTTTAAAGTCGGCGTCATCATGCAGGACAAAGGTGACACCGCAAAAGCGAAAGCCGTATACCAGCAGGTTATCAGTAAATACCCTGGTACTGATGGCGCTAAACAGGCACAAAAACGTCTGAACGCGATGTAATGCATAACACACGACCAGAAGTCGCATTATTTCTGGTCGTGTCGTGCGAATCATAAGCAGTTGAGTGATCTGCATCGAAATTTTTGTTGCGCTCAAGTCTGAAATCAGTAATATATGCCGCCGTTGCCACGGGATATCAAACAAACCGAAAGCAACGAAAAAGTGGGTCGTTAGCTCAGTTGGTAGAGCAGTTGACTTTTAATCAATTGGTCGCAGGTTCGAATCCTGCACGACCCACCAATCGCTAAGGTGGAAGCGGTAGTAAAACGTGAAGGATAACGTTGCATCAGCAACGGCCCGAAGGGCGAGACGAAGTCGAGTCATCCTGCACGACCAACCACTAACATAGTTAGTTGTAGTATCCAGCGTAGTATTGGGTGATTAGCTCAGCTGGGAGAGCACCTCCCTTACAAGGAGGGGGTCGGCGGTTCGATCCCGTCATCACCCACCACCGGGTCGTTAGCTCAGTTGGTAGAGCAGTTGACTTTTAATCAATTGGTCGCAGGTTCGAATCCTGCACGACCCACCACTAATTACGGTGGGTTCGGTGGAAGTAGTTTGTAGTATCCAGCGCAGTATCGGGTGATTAGCTCAGCTGGGAGAGCACCTCCCTTACAAGGAGGGGGTCGGCGGTTCGATCCCGTCATCACCCACCACTCGGGTCGTTAGCTCAGTTGGTAGAGCAGTTGACTTTTAATCAATTGGTCGCAGGTTCGAATCCTGCACGACCCACCAGTTTTAACATCAAACTCAGATGTTAAGCGTGAAGGATAACGTTACGCCAGCAACGGCCCGTAGGGCGAGCGAAGCGAGTCATCCTGCACGAGCCACCAATTTTAAAGATTGGTTCCGAGTAGAAATCTTTCAGGTAACACCCATATGGGTCGTTAGCTCAGTTGGTAGAGCAGTTGACTTTTAATCAATTGGTCGCAGGTTCGAATCCTGCACGACCCACCAATTTAAAGGTGGTTACTGGTAGAGAACGTGAAGGATAACGTTGCGTTAGCAACGGCCCGAAGGGCGAGACGAAGTCCAGTCATCCTGCACGACCCACCATCCTGAATGATTAAAGCAGCATAATCCCGCAAGGGGTCGTTAGCTCAGTTGGTAGAGCAGTTGACTTTTAATCAATTGGTCGCAGGTTCGAATCCTGCACGACCCACCAATGTAAAAAAGCGCCCTAAAGGCGCTTTTTTGCTATTCAGGCATCTCTCAATTTCAATTCTTGACCCTGATGACATACTCCGCGCTTGCTGCGTAAACAACTTTACGTCGGAGGAATAAGACGCAAAGTGTGGCATTCGGCATCTCATACGTAATTCGAGTGACTTTTCCCCACCATTCGACTATCTTGTTTAGCATATAAAACAAATTACACCGATAACAGCGAATATTACGCTAATGTCGGTTTTAACGTTAAGCCTGTAAAACGAGATGGTAAGATGAGCGTAATGTTTGATCCAGACACGGCGATTTATCCTTTCCCCCCGAAGCCGACGCCGTTAAGCATTGATGAAAAAGCGTATTACCGCGAGAAGATAAAACGTCTGCTAAAAGAACGTAATGCGGTGATGGTTGCCCACTACTATACCGATCCCGAAATTCAACAACTGGCAGAAGAAACCGGTGGCTGTATTTCTGATTCTCTGGAAATGGCGCGCTTCGGTGCAAAGCATCCCGCTTCTACTTTGTTAGTCGCTGGGGTGAGATTTATGGGAGAAACCGCCAAAATTCTCAGTCCGGAAAAAACAATTCTGATGCCGACACTTCAGGCTGAATGTTCACTGGATCTCGGCTGCCCTGTTGAAGAATTTAACGCATTTTGCGATGCCCATCCCGATCGTACTGTCGTCGTCTACGCCAACACTTCTGCTGCGGTAAAAGCGCGCGCAGATTGGGTGGTAACTTCAAGCATTGCCGTCGAACTTATTGATCATCTTGATAGTTTGGGTGAAAAAATCATCTGGGCACCCGACAAACATCTGGGGCGTTACGTGCAAAAACAGACGGGTGGAGACATTCTATGCTGGCAGGGTGCCTGTATTGTGCATGATGAATTTAAGACTCAGGCGTTAACCCGCTTGCAAGAAGAATACCCGGATGCTGCCATACTGGTGCATCCAGAATCACCACAAGCTATTGTCGATATGGCGGATGCGGTCGGTTCCACCAGTCAACTGATCGCTGCTGCGAAAACATTGCCACATCAGAGGCTTATTGTGGCAACCGATCGGGGTATTTTCTACAAAATGCAGCAGGCGGTGCCAGATAAAGAGTTACTGGAAGCACCAACCGCAGGTGAGGGTGCAACCTGCCGCAGCTGCGCGCATTGTCCGTGGATGGCCATGAATGGCCTTCAGGCCATCGCAGAGGCATTAGAACAGGAAGGAAGCAATCACGAGGTTCATGTTGATGAAAGGCTGCGAGAGAGGGCGCTGGTGCCGCTCAATCGTATGCTGGATTTTGCGGCTACACTACGTGGATAACGAATAATAAGGCGTAACGTTACGCTTTGGGGGAAAGATGGATTTTTTTAGTGTGCAGAATATCCTGGTACATATACCAATAGGGGCAGGCGGTTATGATCTCTCATGGATCGAAGCGGTAGGCACGATCGCCGGGTTGCTGTGTATTGGCCTTGCCAGTCTGGAGAAGATCAGCAACTACTTCTTTGGCCTGATCAACGTCACCTTGTTTGGCATTATTTTCTTTCAGATTCAGCTGTATGCCAGCCTGCTATTACAGGTGTTTTTCTTTGCCGCGAATATTTACGGCTGGTATGCGTGGTCGCGACAAACCAGTCAGAACGAGGCGGAGTTGAAAATTCGCTGGTTGCCATTGCCGAAGGCGCTAAGCTGGTTGGCGGTTTGCGTTGTTTCGATTGGTCTGATGACGGTATTTATCAATCCGGTGTTTGCATTTTTGACCCGCGTGGCAGTCATGATCATGCAAGCATTAGGATTACAGGTTGTGATGCCTGAACTGCAACCGGACGCTTTCCCGTTCTGGGATTCATGCATGATGGTGTTATCTATCGTGGCAATGATTCTGATGACGCGTAAGTATGTGGAAAACTGGCTGTTGTGGGTGATTATTAACGTGATTAGCGTCGTTATTTTTGCACTTCAGGGCGTTTACGCCATGTCTCTGGAGTACATCATCCTGACCTTTATTGCGCTCAACGGCAGCCGGATGTGGATCAACAGCGCACGCGAAAGAGGCTCACGCGCGCTGTCCCATTAATGGTGATGATGTGAATGGCCAGACACCCCTTCATTCAGGTGGCAGTCTGGCCCATGACAAGGTTGATATTCCATCTGAATGGTGGCGTGCTCAATCTGATAGTGATCCATCAGGTAGTGTTGGAGCTGATCCAACAAGGCATCGTGATCGTGTGGCGGGATCACCTGCACATGCAGCGTCATCACCGGCTTCTCGCCTACCATCCATACATGTACATGGTGCACATTGCGGACTTCCGGGATTTCCCGGCACATACGACGCTTCAGTTCAGCGATATCCAGCGATACCGGTGCACCTTCAAGTAATTCATTCACGCTATCTTTCAACAGTCGCCACGCGCTACGCAGAACCAGAAGCGACACCAGTATCGAGAGAATGGGGTCAGCAGGTGTCCAGCCAGTCCAGATAATAATCAACGCGGCAATAATAGCCCCAACCGAACCCAGCAGGTCCCCGAGCACATGCAGTGCCGCTGCTCGTACGTTGAGGTTTTTCTCTTCGCTGCCGTGATGAAGTAACCAGAAAGAAAGTATATTTGCCAGCAACCCAGCCACGGCAATTGCCATCATCATGCCGCCCTCGACCGGACGCGGCGTGCGGAAGCGTTCTATCGCCTCCCAGACAATCAAAATGGTAATTACCACGAGGGCTATGGCATTCACAAACGCCGCGAGCGTGGTCAGTCTTAGCCAACCGAAAGTGTGGCGAATGGTGGGAGGACGACGTGAAAATTGCACGGCGAGTAGGGCGAAAAGCAGGGCGGCAGTATCGGTCAACATATGACCCGCATCGGCCAGCAATGCCAGAGAACCAGAAAGAAAACCACCAACGACTTCTACCAGCATAAACCCGGCAGTCACGCCGAAAGCATACAACAAGCGACGAGCATTATTATCTTCTGGCAGGTGTGAGGACGTGTGTGAGTGTGAGTGCGCCATGACGAGTCATCCCTTAATTATTCTCACTTAACTTTATGACATCATACTGCTTTTAGAAGTGAAAAATTAAAAGGGAGAGACTCCGCTCTCCCATTATTGGCTATTTTGCAGGGTTACTGCGTGGTACCGTCGGTTTTGGTATCGACATCATTATTGATGCCATCACCGGTTTGTACCTTTTTATTGATATCCGGACAGCGACCATCTTTGCACATGGTGTTCTTGTGCTCTTCATCTTTGGTCATTCCGTCATTGTTCATTGAAGAACCATCCGAATGCAGCATTGTGCCGCCAGAACCGGTATTTACCCCGTTATTGTCGACGTTATTTGGCGCGACATTTTCACGGGCGTCAGGGGCTACCTGGCCCGCATCAGCTGCGGCGTTTGCCTGGCCGTTATTAGTTTGCGCTCCGCTATCGGCAGCCAGTGCGGCACCGCTGGCAAGGCTTAGAGTGGCAGTCAGAAATAATGTGGCCAGTTTTGTCATTTTCATAGGATGCTCCTGTTATGGTCGTTATGTCGGATAACCTCTTCCAACAGTGCATTTGCAGGTGAATATAAGGCATTGGTTTAAGATTTCAGCCAGGTTATGAAACGCAGCAGAGAATCTTGAAATAATTAACAAACAAAGGAGTTACAGTTAGAAATTGTAGGAGAGATCTCGTTTTTCGCGACAATCTGGCGTTTTTCTTGCTAATTCCAGGATTAATCCGTTCATAGTGTAAAACCCCGTTTACACATTCTGACGGAAGATATAGATTGGAAGTATTGCATTCACTAAGATAAGTATGGCAACACTGGAACAGACATGAATTATCAGAACGACGATTTACGCATCAAAGAAATCAAAGAGTTACTTCCTCCTGTCGCATTGCTGGAAAAATTCCCCGCTACTGAAAATGCCGCGAATACGGTTGCCCATGCCCGAAAAGCGATCCATAAGATCCTGAAAGGTAATGATGATCGCCTGTTGGTTGTGATTGGCCCATGCTCAATTCATGATCCTGTCGCGGCAAAAGAGTATGCCACTCGCTTGCTGGCGCTGCGTGAAGAGCTGAAAGATGAGCTGGAAATCGTAATGCGCGTCTATTTTGAAAAGCCGCGTACCACGGTGGGCTGGAAAGGGCTGATTAACGATCCGCATATGGATAATAGCTTCCAGATCAACGACGGTCTGCGTATAGCCCGTAAATTGCTGCTTGATATTAACGACAGCGGTCTGCCAGCGGCAGGTGAGTTTCTCGATATGATCACCCCACAATATCTCGCTGACCTGATGAGCTGGGGCGCAATTGGCGCACGTACCACCGAATCGCAGGTGCACCGCGAACTGGCATCAGGGCTTTCTTGTCCGGTCGGCTTCAAAAATGGCACCGACGGTACGATTAAAGTGGCTATCGATGCCATTAATGCCGCCGGTGCGCCGCACTGCTTCCTGTCCGTAACGAAATGGGGGCATTCGGCGATTGTGAATACCAGCGGTAACGGCGATTGCCATATCATTCTGCGCGGCGGTAAAGAGCCTAACTACAGCGCGAAGCACGTTGCTGAAGTGAAAGAAGGGCTGAACAAAGCAGGCCTGCCAGCACAGGTGATGATCGATTTCAGCCATGCTAACTCGTCCAAACAATTCAAAAAGCAGATGGATGTTTGTGCTGACGTTTGCCAGCAGATTGCCGGTGGCGAAAAGGCCATTATTGGCGTGATGGTGGAAAGCCATCTGGTGGAAGGCAATCAGAGCCTCGAGAGCGGGGAGCCGCTGGCCTACGGTAAGAGCATCACCGATGCCTGCATCGGCTGGGAAGATACCGATGCTCTGTTACGTCAACTGGCGAATGCAGTAAAAGCGCGTCGCGGGTAAGGTTTAATTGTCGGATGCGCCGTCAGAGTGGCGTATCCGATGAATCACCACAGGCCTGATAAGTCGCGCAGCGTCGCATCAGGCAATGTGCTCCATTGTTAGCAACAAAAAAGCCGACTCACTTGCAGTCGGCTTTCTCATTTTAAACGAATGACGTTTACTTCGCTTTACCCTGGTTTGCAACCGCCGCTGCTTTCGCTGCGATCTCGTCAGCATTACCCAGATAATAGCGTTTCAGCGGTTTGAAATTCTCGTCGAACTCATACACCAGCGGCACGCCAGTCGGGATATTAAGCTCAAGAATCTCTTCTTCGCTCATGTTATCAAGATATTTCACCAGCGCACGTAAAGAGTTACCGTGTGCAGCGATGATCACGCGCTCACCGCTCTTCATACGCGGCAGAATAGTTTCATTCCAGTAAGGGATCACGCGGTCAATGGTCAGCGCCAGGCTTTCCGTCAGCGGCAGTTCTTTCTCGCTCAGTTTCGCGTAACGCGGATCGTGACCCGGATAACGCTCATCATCTTTAGTCAGTTCCGGCGGAGTCACTGCAAAACCACGACGCCACTGTTTCACCTGCTCGTCGCCATACTTTTCAGCAGTTTCCGCTTTGTTCAGACCCTGCAATGCACCGTAGTGACGTTCGTTCAGTTTCCAGGATTTCTCAACGGGCAGCCATGCCTGATCCAGTTCGTCCAGCACATTCCACAGGGTATGGATAGCGCGTTTCAGCACAGAAGTGTAAGCAAAGTCAAAGCTGTAACCTTCCTCTTTCAGCAGCTTACCTGCTGCTTTTGCTTCGCTTACGCCTTTCTCAGACAGATCCACGTCGTACCAACCGGTGAAACGGTTTTCTTTGTTCCACTGACTTTCGCCATGACGAACCAGAACCAGCTTAGTTACAGCCATATACTTACTCCTCAAATCATCTTTTAATGATAATAATTCTCATTATATTGCCGCGACGAAGCAACAGCAATGCTTACGCATAACCATAGCGAAAATAGTGGCGCAGTGTAAGGTTGTTGTGAATATTGAGTTGCAAATATGTCGGTGTTTGCTGGTGATTTGAACAATATGAGATAAAGCCCTCATGACGAGGGCGTAACATTACTCAGCAATAAACTGATATTCCGTCAGGCTGGAATACTCTTCGCCAGGACGCAGGAAGCAGTCCGGTTGCGGCCATTCAGGGTGGTTCGGGCTGTCCGGTAGAAACTCGCTTTCCAGAGCCAGCCCTTGCCAGTCGGCGTAAGGTTCGGTTCCCCGCGACGGTGTGCCGCCGAGGAAGTTGCCGGAGTAGAATTGCAGAGCCGGAGCGGTGGTGTAGACCTTCAGCTGCAATTTTTCATCTGCTGACCAGACATGCGCCGCCACTTTCTTGCCATCGCCTTTGGCCTGTAACAAGAATGCGTGATCGTAACCTTTCACTTTGCGCTGATCGTCGTCGGCAAGAAACTCACTGGCGATGATTTTGGCGCTGCGGAAATCAAAAGACGTTCCGGCGACAGATTTCAGGCCGTCGTGCGGAATGCCGCCTTCATCAACCGGCAGATATTCGTCCGCCAGAATCTGCAACTTGTGATTGCGCACGTCAGACTGCTCGCCGTCAAGATTGAAATAGACGTGATTAGTCATATTCACCGGGCAAGGTTTATCAACTGTGGCGCGATAAGTAATGGAGATACGGTTATCGTCGGTCAGACGATATTGCACCGTCGCGCCGAGATTACCCGGGAAGCCCTGATCACCATCATCTGAACTCAGGGCAAACAGCACCTGACGATCGTTCTGGTTCACAATCTGCCAGCGACGTTTGTCGAACCCTTCCGGCCCGCCGTGCAGCTGGTTAACGCCCTGACTTGGCGAAAGCGTCACGGTTTCACCGTCAAAGGTATAACGGCTATTGGCGATACGGTTGGCATAACGACCAATAGAGGCCCCCAGAAACGCGGCCTGATCCTGATAGCATTCCGGGCTGGCACAGCCGAGCAGCGCCTCGCGGACGCTGCCATCGGAAAGCGGAATACGGGCGGAAAGTAAAGTCGCACCCCAGTCCATCAGCGTGACTACCATCCCTGCGTTGTTACGCAAAGTTAACAGTCGGTACGGCTGACCATCGGGTGCCAGTGCGGGAGTTTCGTTCAGCACTGTCCTGCTCCTTGTGATGGTTTACAAACGTAAAAAGTCTCTTTAATACCTGTTTTTGCTTCATATTGTTCAGCGACAGCTTGCTGTACGGCAGGCACCAGCTCTTCCGGGATCAGCGCGACGATACAGCCGCCAAATCCGCCGCCGGTCATGCGTACGCCACCTTTGTCGCCAATCACAGCTTTGACGATTTCTACCAGAGTGTCAATTTGCGGCACGGTGATTTCGAAATCATCGCGCATAGAGGCATGAGACTCCGCCATCAACTCGCCCATACGTTTCAGGTCGCCTTGCTCCAGCGCGCTGGCAGCTTCAACGGTGCGGGCGTTTTCAGTCAGTATATGACGCACGCGTTTTGCCACGATCGGGTCCAGTTCATGCGCAACAGCGTTGAACTCTTCAATGGTGACATCACGCAGGGCTGGCTGCTGGAAGAAACGCGCACCGGTTTCGCACTGTTCACGACGGGTGTTGTATTCGCTGCCAACCAGGGTACGTTTGAAGTTACTGTTGATGATGACGACAGCCACACCTTTGGGCATGGAAACTGCTTTGGTCCCCAGTGAGCGGCAATCGATCAGCAAGGCATGATCTTTCTTGCCGAGCGCGGAAATTAGCTGATCCATGATCCCGCAGTTACAGCCTACAAACTGGTTTTCTGCTTCCTGACCGTTAAGCGCGATTTGTGCGCCGTCCAGCGGCAGATGATAAAGCTGCTGCAATACGGTTCCGACCGCGACTTCCAGTGAAGCGGAAGAACTTAACCCGGCACCCTGCGGCACATTGCCGCTGATCACCATGTCCACGCCGCCGAAGCTGTTGTTACGCAGTTGCAGATGTTTCACCACGCCACGAACGTAGTTAGCCCATTGATAGTTTTCATGTGCGACAATGGGCGCATCGAGGGAAAACTCGTCGAGCTGATTTTCATAATCGGCTGCCATCACGCGAACTTTACGGTCATCGCGTGGTGCACAACTGATCACGGTTTGATAATCAATCGCGCAGGGCAGAACGAAACCGTCGTTGTAGTCGGTGTGTTCACCAATCAAATTCACGCGGCCAGGCGCCTGAATGGTGTGAGTGGCAGGGTAGCCAAATGCGTTGGCAAACAGAGATTGTGTTTTTTCTTTCAGACTCATTTCTTACACTCCGGATTCGCGAAAATGGATATCGCTGACTGCGCGCAAACGCTCTGCTGCCTGTTCTGCGGTCAGGTCTCGCTGGGTCTCTGCCAGCATTTCATAACCAACCATAAATTTACGTACGGTGGCGGAGCGCAGCAGAGGCGGATAAAAGTGCGCGTGCAGCTGCCAGTGTTGATTCTCTTCGCCATTAAATGGCGCGCCGTGCCAGCCCATAGAGTAGGGGAAGGAGCACTGGAAGAGGTTGTCATAACGACTGGTCAGCTTTTTCAACGCCAGCGCCAGATCGCTGTGCTGGGCGTCGGTCAAATCGGTGATCCGTAAAACGTGGGCTTTGGGCAGCAGTAGCGTTTCGAACGGCCAGGCAGCCCAGTAAGGCACGACGGCTAACCAGTGTTCGGTTTCGACAACGGTACGGCTACCGTCTGCCAGCTCGCGCTGAACATAATCCACCAGCATTGGTGATTTCTGTTCGGCAAAATATTCTTTTTGCAGGCGGTCTTCGCGCTCAGCTTCGTTAGGCAGGAAGCTATTTGCCCAAATCTGACCGTGCGGATGCGGGTTAGAGCAGCCCATCGCCGCGCCTTTGTTTTCAAAAACCTGCACCCATGGGTACGTTTTCCCCAGTTCTGCGGTTTGCTCCTGCCAGGTTTTGACGATTTCCGTCAATGCTGCAACGCTGAGCTCTGGCAGCGTTTTACTGTGATCCGGTGAAAAGCAGATCACCCGGCTGGTGCCGCGCGCGCTCTGGCAACGCATCAGCGGATCGTGACTTTCTGGCGCATCTGGCGTGTCAGACATCAAAGCCGCAAAGTCATTAGTGAAAACGTAAGTCCCGGTGTAATCGGGGTTTTTATCGCCTGTCACCCGCACATTACCTGCGCAGAGGAAGCAATCTGGATCGTGCGCAGGTAACACCTGTTTGGCTGGCGTTTCCTGCGCCCCCTGCCAGGGGCGCTTAGCGCGGTGCGGTGAAACCAGAATCCATTGCCCGGTGAGCGGGTTGTAGCGGCGATGTGGATGATCAACGGGATTAAATTGCGTCATGGTCGTTCCTTAATCGGGATATCCCTGTGGATGGCGTGACTGCCAGTGCCAGGTGTCCTGCGCCATTTCATCGAGTGTGCGCGTTACGCGCCAGTTCAGTTCACGGTCGGCTTTGCTGGCGTCCGCCCAGTAGGCCGGAAGGTCGCCCTCGCGACGCGGTGCAAAATGATAATTAACCGGTTTGCCGCAGGCTTTGCTGAAGGCATTAACCACGTCCAGCACGCTGTTGCCTACGCCAGCGCCGAGGTTGTAGATGTGTACGCCTGGCTTGTTCGCCAGTTTTTCCATCGCCACGACGTGACCGTCCGCCAGATCCATTACGTGGATGTAATCGCGTACGCCAGTACCATCTTCGGTCGGATAATCGTTACCAAAAATCGCCAGCGAGTCGCGACGGCCTACAGCAACCTGGGCGATGTATGGCATCAGGTTATTCGGAATGCCTTGCGGATCTTCGCCCATATCGCCCGACGGATGCGCGCCAACCGGGTTGAAGTAGCGCAGCAGGGCAATGCTCCAGTCCGGCTGGGCTTTTTGCAGATCGGTGAGGATCTGTTCCACCATCAGCTTGCTTTTGCCGTAAGGGCTTTGCGGTGTGCCGGTCGGGAAGCTTTCAACGTATGGAATTTTGGGCTGATCGCCATAAACGGTGGCGGAGGAGCTAAAAATAAAGTTTTTGACGTTAGCGGCGCGCATGGCGCTAATCAGGCGCAGAGTGCCGTTGACATTGTTGTCGTAATATTCCAGCGGTTTTTGTACCGATTCGCCCACGGCTTTCAGCCCGGCGAAGTGGATCACGGTGTCGATAGCGTGATCGTGCAGGATCTCGGTCATCAACGCTTCGTTACGAATATCGCCTTCAACAAACGTTGGATGTTTGCCGCCTAAACGCTCGATAACAGGCAGTACGCTGCGCTTACTGTTACAGAGGTTATCAAGAATGATGACATCATGACCGTTTTGCAGTAATTGCACACAGGTATGACTTCCAATGTAACCGCTACCACCGGTAACCAGAACTCTCATAATTCGCTCCATTAGGCTTATGGTATGAAATAACCATAGCATAACAAAGATGCGAAAAGTGTGACATGGAATAAATTAGTGGAATCGTTTACACAAGAATTTAGCCGTTTTTTATGCGCGATTAAGTGATTATAAAACAGAGGGTTTATGAATGATTGCGCTTTTTATCTGAAAAAAGACGCGGTTTCATGCCTGCATGCGTCGAACCGTTGGCCGGAGAGGGCGCTAAGGCCGCCTCCGGCAAGGTCAGCACTACCGACTCAATATATTTTTGTCAGCACATAGCGATAGAGTCCACCGTCCGGCACGAACTCAAGACGATGGGTAATACAGGCAGGCGCATCTTCAGCGTGGTGCGAAACAAACAACAATTGCGTTTCACCTTCGCTAATCAGCACATCAACAAAACGGCGGATAAGCTGGCGATTCAGCGGATCAAGCCCCTGTAGTGGTTCATCGAGAATAAGCAACGTCGGATGTTTCACCAGTGCGCGGACAATCAGCGCCAGACGCTGCTGTCCCCAGGAAAGACTATGGAACGGAGCGTCAGCCGTGCGTTTATCAATGCCGAGAATATCCAGCCACTGCTGCACCAGTTTTTGCTGGCGATCCGAAACGGCCTGATAAATGCCAATCGAATCAAAATAGCCAGAAAGAATCACATTACGCACGGTAGTGCTGACCCGGTAATCCAGATGCAAACTACTGCTGACGTAACCGATATGCTTTTTGATATCCCAGATGGTTTCGCCGCTGCCGCGACGTCGTCCGAAAAGCGTCAAATCGTTGCTGTAACCTTGCGGATGATCGCCAGTAACCAGGCTTAATAACGTCGATTTTCCTGCACCATTTGGCCCGACAATTTGCCAGTGTTCGCCTGGATTCACCTGCCAGCTAAGGTTATTAAGAATGGGGCGATCGTTATAAGAAACCACGCCATTGTTCAGCACAATGCGCGGTTCGTTGGCGGGTAAGGCGTGACGTGCTGAAGGTTCATCCGGCTCCGGCAGTTGCACACCTTCAAGCTGTTCACTATGCGCCAGTTGCGCGACGAGTGCTTGTTGGAGCAGTTCCTCTTTAGCGCCAGTTTCCGCTAACGTGCAATCCGCCAGCACGCCAGCAAACTGGACAAACTCCGGGATCTCATCGAAGCGATTGAGCACCAGTACCAGAGTAATACCGGACTGATGTAACGAGGCGAGTCGCTCAGCCAGCTGCTGACGTGAGGCAACATCCAGGCCATCGAACGGCTCATCAAGAATCAACAAGTCAGGCTCCGACATCAGCGCCTGACACAGCAGGGTTTTTCGCGTCTCGCCAGTGGAAAGGTATTTAAAGCGTCGGTC
This sequence comes from Escherichia sp. XD33, assembly GCF_019375075.1. Lineage (NCBI taxonomy): Bacteria > Pseudomonadati > Pseudomonadota > Gammaproteobacteria > Enterobacterales > Enterobacteriaceae > Escherichia > Escherichia sp. XD33. Next base: position 158,310 of record NZ_JAENDM010000003.1, on the reverse strand, counting down.
GAGGAGGGCGGTAATACCGAACTGCTGCGCCAGTTGCATGCAACGCGGTGCATCCTTTACTTCATCCTGAATGATCTCAGCCGTAGTGCGTCCGGTGTCATCTTCGCCAGGGCCGAGCATATCGGTGTTATTCCGCTGCCATTCGTCGCTGACGAGTTTTTGCAATTGCTCGAAGGAGAGACGAGTGATGTGGGAAAACTGGCTTTGCCGTTCACCTTTCAAAAGCGGAAGTTCCCCCGCCAGCGCGCGGGCCAGGGCCGATTTCCCGCTTCCATTCGAACCGACAAACGCCCAACTATCACCCGCGTTTAACGTTAGCTGAGGCAATTGCAGCGTTTTTGTGTCGCTAAGACGAAACGTGCCTTGCAAAATTTGCAACGATGACATTTTATATCCCACTTTGTGCAGCGATTACTGACAGGGATACGTGTTTCATAACAAATTGTCAACACGCTTAGCACAGCGTGGCGATAATCACGCTGTCGGCATTAAAGTAGGCCGTGACATTCTGTCCTTGCTGAAGAGAAGTCGCTTCATTTACCGGCACTGTGGCGCACAGTGTTTGCCCGTCGGGTAGCGCCATTAATACTTCGCACTGCTCTGCGCCGCGCTCAATATGACTAATAATACCCGGTAATTGGTTGTCAGCGTTTTGCGCGACCGCCTCGTCCTGAGTAATACCTACCCACGGCGCTTTTAGCAATATCAACACTTCTTTGCCTTCATCCAGCCCCAGACGCGCGCCGCTTTGTGCGGTAATTGCGACTTTCAGGCGTGTTTTTCCGTCAGCCAGTAAGACATCAACATGCTGTTGAACGTCATCATGATCGCGGGCGGTGATGGTACCGAACCACTGGTTACGGGCGCTGGTTTGCAGTGAAAAACGTGAGATCGCGGCCAGCAGGCTGTTCAGCGGCAGGGCGTCATCGTCACTTAACACATCAAAGGCTTTTTGCTGGATTTGCGCCAGTAAGTCATAGAGCTGAATCAGTCGCTGACCATAGCGGGTCAGTACTGCGCCGCCGCCACCTTTACCGCCTGTTGCGCGCTCGACCAGAATATGCTCACTTAACTGATTCATCTCGTTAATGGCATCCCAGGCGCTTTTATAGCTAATACCGGCATCTTTCGCTCCCTGGCTAATGGAACCGGAAAGCGCAATGTGTTTTAGTAGCGAAATGCGGCGCGGGTCGGCGAATAATTTTTGTTGGAGCTTAAGGGTGAGAAGGATTTCGGCCTGCATAACAATGTCCTGGCAAAAGTCTTATTGTGACGGAAAACGAACGCCACGCAAAGCTGACCGCACAAAAGGGGAGTGCTTTTCTGTGCTTAGCGGTTAGAATAGTCTCATGACTATATCTGGAGTTGACCATGTTAGAGTTATTAAAAAGTCTGGTATTCGCCGTAATCATGGTACCTGTCGTGATGGCCATCATCCTGGGTCTGATTTACGGTCTTGGTGAAGTATTCAACATCTTTTCTGGTGTTGGTAAAAAAGACCAGCCCGGACAAAATCATTGATTCCCTGAATGCCCGCTTAGTCGGGCATTTTCTTTTTCTCAACTTCCTGCTTTTCCTGCCGATATTTTTTCTTATCTACCTCACAAAGGTTAGCAATAACTGCTGGGAAAATTCCGAGTTAGTCGTTATATTGTCGCCTACATAACGTTACATTAAGGGGTTACCAATGGCTCGTAAATGGTTGAACTTGTTTGCCGGGGCGGCACTCTCTTTCGCTGTTGCTGGCAATGCACTGGCAGATGAAGGGAAAATCACGGTGTTCGCCGCCGCATCACTGACTAACGCAATGCAGGACATTGCTACGCAGTTTAAAAAAGAGAAAGGCGTGGATGTGGTTTCTTCTTTCGCTTCGTCATCTACTCTCGCCCGTCAGATTGAAGCGGGTGCGCCTGCGGATCTGTTTATTTCTGCCGATCAGAAATGGATGGATTATGCGGTTGATAAAAAAGCGATCGATACAGCTACGCGTCAGACACTGCTCGGCAATAGCCTGGTCGTTGTAGCACCGAAAGCCAGCGTGCAGAAAGATTTCACCATCGACAGCAAAACCAACTGGACTTCACTGCTGAATGGCGGTCGCCTGGCGGTTGGCGATCCGGAACATGTTCCCGCTGGCATTTATGCAAAAGAAGCACTGCAAAAACTGGGCGCATGGGATACGCTCTCTCCGAAACTGGCCCCAGCGGAAGATGTTCGTGGGGCGCTGGCGCTGGTCGAACGTAACGAAGCGCCTCTGGGCATTGTCTACGGTTCTGACGCAGTTGCCAGCAAAGGGGTAAAAGTGGTTGCCACCTTCCCGGAAGATTCACATAAAAAAGTGGAATATCCGGTTGCTGTTGTGGAAGGGCATAACAATGCGACAGTGAAAGCATTTTATGATTATCTGAAGGGACCGCAGGCAGCGGAAATCTTTAAACGTTACGGATTTACAATCAAGTAATGATACTGACCGATCCAGAATGGCAGGCAGTTTTATTAAGCCTGAAAGTTTCTTCCCTGGCTGTGCTGTTTAGCCTGCCGTTTGGGATCTTTTTTGCCTGGTTACTGGTGCGTTGCACGTTTCCGGGCAAAGCTCTGCTCGACAGCGTACTGCATCTACCGCTGGTGTTACCGCCCGTGGTCGTCGGTTACTTATTATTAGTTTCGATGGGACGGCGCGGATTTATCGGTGAACGTCTGTATGACTGGTTTGGTATTACCTTCGCCTTTAGCTGGCGCGGCGCGGTTCTCGCTGCCGCCGTCATGTCGTTTCCGCTGATGGTGCGGGCAATTCGTCTGGCGCTGGAAGGGGTTGATGTCAAACTGGAACAGGCCGCAAGAACACTGGGGGCCGGGCGCTGGCGCGTTTTCTTTACTATCACGTTACCGCTGACCTTACCGGGAATTATTGTTGGTACGGTACTGGCTTTTGCTCGTTCTCTCGGTGAGTTTGGTGCAACCATCACCTTTGTGTCGAACATTCCTGGTGAAACGCGAACCATTCCTTCTGCCATGTATACCCTGATCCAGACCCCCGGCGGGGAAAGTGGAGCGGCGAGACTGTGCATTATTTCTATTGCGCTGGCGATGATCTCCCTGTTGATTTCAGAATGGCTGGCCAGAATCAGCCGTGAACGGGCGGGGCGCTAATCATGCTGGAACTGAATTTTTCCCAGACGTTGGGCAACCATTGCCTGACTATTAATGAAACGCTGCCCGCCAATGGCATCACTGCTATCTTTGGCGTCTCCGGTGCCGGAAAAACTTCGCTGATTAACGCCATCAGTGGACTGACGCGCCCGCAAAAAGGGCGGATTGTCCTCAATGGGCGGGTACTAAATGATGCCGAAAAAGGTATCTGCCTGACGCCGGAAAAGCGTCGCGTTGGCTATGTTTTTCAGGATGCGCGGCTGTTCCCGCATTACAAAGTGCGTGGCAATCTGCGCTACGGCATGTCGAAAAGTATGGTCGATCAGTTCGATAAGCTGGTGGCGCTTTTAGGCATTGAACCGTTGCTTGACCGTTTACCAGGCAGCCTGTCCGGAGGCGAAAAACAGCGCGTGGCGATTGGTCGGGCTTTGCTGACAGCACCGGAATTGCTGTTGCTGGATGAACCGCTGGCGTCACTGGATATTCCGCGTAAACGCGAACTGTTGCCTTATCTGCAACGGCTGACACGGGAAATCAACATTCCGATGTTGTATGTCAGCCATTCGCTGGATGAGATCCTCCATCTGGCAGACAGAGTGATGGTACTGGAAAACGGTCAGGTGAAAGCCTTTGGCGCGCTGGAGGAAGTGTGGGGCAGTAGCGTGATGAATCCGTGGCTGCCGAAAGAGCAACAAAGTAGCATTCTGAAAGTGACGGTGCTTGAGCATCATCCGCATTACGCGATGACCGCGCTGGCGCTGGGCGATCAGCATTTGTGGGTCAATAAGCTGGACGAACCGCTGCAAGCTGCGCTACGTATCCGCATTCAGGCTTCCGATGTTTCTCTGGTTTTACAACCGCCGCAGCAAACCAGCATTCGTAACGTATTGCGGGCAAAAGTTGTTAATAGTTATGACGACAACGGCCAGGTGGAAGTGGAACTGGAAGTCGGCGGTAAAACGCTGTGGGCGCGTATCAGCCCGTGGGCCAGGGATGAACTGGCGATCAAACCTGGCCTGTGGCTGTACGCGCAAATTAAAAGTGTGTCGATAACCGCCTGATTAAATCAGGTGGCTATAAATGAACTGGGCAATGCTGTCGGTGGTGTTATCACCAATCACAATGTTGGCGCGCGCTTTTACCGCGTCATCGGCGTTGCCCATCGCCACGCCTGTACCAGCGGCTTCCAGCATACTGATATCATTAAAGTTATCGCCGAATGCCACGACGTTTTCCATCGACCAACCTTGCGCCTCAACCCATTTCGTCAAACGTTTACCTTTGCTGTTGCCGCCGCGTGCAATATCAACCTGATCGTGCCAGGACCATTCACACTCCAGTCCCAGTTCATGTTCGACATGCTTACCAAAATGCTGCAATTGCGGCAGGTCATCGTGCGTCAGGGCGAACTTCCATACGGCGTTAACTTGTTGCGCCGTTTCAGCCAGAGAAGCGACTTGTGTGAAAGTCGGACGCTGTTCCGGCGGCAGGGTTTGCGCCCAGTTAGATGTGCGAATGACATGCCCGGTCGGGTGCTCATAGACCATTGCATCATCGACATACATCAGACCGTGAATGTGGTGTTCATTCAGCATCTCAATGAGTTGCAGGGCTTTAATAACGGGCATTGGGTCCGCTTCCAGCACGGTTTTTGCATGATAATCATACAAATAGGTGCCATTACAGCAAATAGCAGGTGTATCCAGCGCCAGCGCCTGATAAAAAGGATGAATAGCGACGTGATGGCGACCTGTGACGATGATTAATTGATAGCCTGCTTCGCGAGCGCGGGCCAGGGCTTCTATCGATGAAGGAAGCAGGGTCTTTTTCGGGGTCAATAAGGTGCCGTCTAAGTCGAGAGCAATCACGCGTGTGGTCATGGCGTATTCCAGATTAAGGTTAAGAATTTTCGTCTGCGCGAATGGTACACCGATACCACTATCGGACAAAATTCTGCGTTTTAATTCAGCATTCACCGCCAAAAGCGACTAATTTTAGCTGTTACAGTCAGTTGCTAAATGCAAAGGAGCATTCATGAAGCAAACAGTTTATATCGCCAGCCCTGAGAGCCAGCAAATTCACGTCTGGAATCTGAATCATGAAGGCGCACTGACGCTGACACAGGTTGTCGATGTGCCGGGGCAGGTGCAGCCGATGGTGGTCAGCCCGGACAAACGTTATCTCTATGTTGGTGTTCGCCCTGAGTTTCGCGTCCTGGCGTATCGTATCGCCCCGGACGATGGCGCACTGACCTTTGCCGCAGAGTCTGCGCTGCCGGGTAGTCCGACGCATATTTCCACCGATCACCAGGGGCAGTTTGTCTTTGTAGGTTCTTACAATGCGGGTAACGTGAGCGTAACGCGTCTGGAAGATGGCCTGCCAGTGGGCGTCGTCGATGTGGTCGAGGGGCTGGACGGTTGCCATTCCGCCAATATCTCACCGGACAACCGTACGCTGTGGGTTCCGGCATTAAAGCAGGATCGCATTTGCCTGTTTACGGTCAGCGATGATGGTCATCTCGTGGCGCAGGACCCTGCGGAAGTGACCACCGTTGAAGGGGCCGGCCCGCGTCATATGGTATTCCATCCAAACGAACAATATGCGTATTGCGTCAATGAGTTAAACAGCTCAGTGGATGTCTGGGAACTGAAAGATCCGCACGGTAATATCGAATGTGTCCAGACGCTGGATATGATGCCGGAAAACTTCTCCGACACCCGTTGGGCGGCTGATATTCATATCACCCCGGATGGTCGCCATTTATACGCCTGCGACCGTACCGCCAGCCTGATTACCGTTTTCAGCGTTTCGGAAGATGGCAGCGTGTTGAGTAAAGAAGGCTTCCAGCCAACGGAAACCCAGCCGCGCGGCTTCAATGTTGATCACAGCGGCAAGTATCTGATTGCCGCCGGGCAAAAATCTCACCACATCTCGGTATACGAAATTGTTGGCGAGCAGGGGCTACTGCATGAAAAAGGCCGCTATGCGGTCGGGCAGGGACCAATGTGGGTGGTGGTTAACGCACACTAACCGCTGATTTACCCGGCGCAGTCTCTCCTGCGCCGGTGTATTAACCTATCTCCTGTAACGCGTGTCTCTGGCGTTCGACGATATTGGTCCACAAATTGTCTTTATCGTCAGTCCATAAATTAATCAGCAAGGCAAAAAAGCGTTCTGCTGCTGGAGAAAGTACGGCATCTTTACGGCGAATTATTCCCAATGTTCGACGTATAACGGGTTCCACCAATGGGATACCAATAATCGAAGAATAGGGCGCATGAGGCATTGCCAGGCCAGGAAGCGCCGAAATCCCCAGTCCCGCCTCCACCAGTCCTAATGACGTCGAAAGATGACGCACTTCGTAAAACCAGTCCAGCTTCCAGGGCTTGTCGGCCAGCTGTTGTTCTATCAACAGTCGGTTGCCGCTGGAGGAGCGTACGCCAATCATTTTGTAACCCACTAACTCCTGCCATTCTACAAGCTGCTTTTTGGCCAATGGATGGTCACGCCGACAGGCCAGCACGAACGGCTCGTTGACCAGTGGGGTAAAATCAATGGATGAATTTGTGACGTTGTTCATGTTTATGCCAAAGTCTGATTCGTTACACAGCACCGATTCCATGCAATTATTCGTGCCTTGTTCCAGAATCCGCACTTTAATATTGGGATACAGCTCATTAAATTTACCGATTGCCAGCGGTAAAAAATAAAATACTGCGGTCGGAATACACGCTAACGTCACCATACCACGATGATAAGCATTCATATCACGAATATTAAAAAGCGTTTCATCGAATTTCTTTATTAATTCCCGCGCCTCCGGGAGCAACCTTTTTCCTGCTTTTGTTAACGTAACCTTGCGAGTTGTACGCTCAAATAGTTGAATATGTAAATCTTCCTCCATCTTTTTTATTCTTCGCGTTAATGCAGGTTGCGTAATATTGAGTAATTTAGCGGCATTGTTAAACGAACTGGACTCTGCCAGTATGACAAATGCCTTCATACTTGATAATTCATGCTTCATTATTACTCCGGAAAATGGAAGCGACGATTTTGGGTGGCTGGCCGTTAAAAATTTTAACTGCATTTAGCCAACTTAAATTAATGAAAAAATGTTATTAATCGTTGAGCTAAAGTCATTAGAGATGCTTTGCCCTTAATGTAACCATATCGCAATAAGTTATGTTTTTAAATTGAGGGCATTATTATGAAAAAAATACCCTGCGTGATGATGCGAGGTGGAACCTCGAGGGGCGCGTTCCTGTTAGCGGAACATTTACCCGAAGATCAAACGCAGCGCGATAAAATATTGATGGCAATTATGGGTTCCGGTAACGATCTGGAAATTGACGGTATTGGCGGCGGTAATCCACTGACCAGTAAAGTCGCCATTATTAGCCGTTCCAGCGATCCGCGTGCTGATGTCGATTATCTGTTTGCGCAGGTAATCGTTCATGAGCAACGTGTCGATACCACGCCTAACTGCGGCAATATGCTGTCTGGTGTTGGGGCATTCGCCATTGAAAATGGTTTGATTGCAGCGACTTCGCCAGTTACTCGCGTACGTATCCGCAACGTCAATACGGGTACGTTCATCGAAGCTGATGTGCAAACGCCAAATGGTGTTGTCGAGTACGAGGGTAGCGCCAGAATTGACGGCGTACCGGGTACTGCCGCACCGGTTGCGCTCACTTTCCTGAATGCCGCTGGAACCAAAACCGGAAAAGTTTTCCCGACTGATAATCAGATTGATTATTTTGACGATGTCCCGGTGACCTGTATCGATATGGCGATGCCAGTCGTCATTATTCCGGCTGAATATCTGGGAAAAACAGGTTATGAATTACCGGCGGAACTGGATGCCGACAAAGCATTATTAGCCCGCATTGAATCTATCCGTCTACAAGCGGGTAAAGCAATGGGCTTAGGTGATGTCAGTAATATGGTTATCCCTAAACCTGTGCTTATTTCTCCAGCGCAGAAAGGCGGGGCAATTAATGTGCGTTATTTTATGCCGCATTCTTGCCATCGCGCGCTGGCGATAACCGGTGCTATTGCTATTTCCAGTAGTTGTGCATTGGAAGGCACCGTCACCCGACAAATCGTCCCTTCTGTAGGATACGGCAATATCAATATTGAACACCCCAGTGGTGCGCTCGACGTTCATTTAAGTAATGAAGGTCAGGATGCCACGACGTTACGCGCATCTGTTATTCGGACGACCAGAAAAATATTTTCCGGTGAAGTTTATCTTCCCTGAAAAAATTCGTTGTCAGGATAAGGACAATCAATAAAGGACTTCTGTATGAGTCATACAGAAAGAACAGGATTTTAAATGAATAAGAAATCGTTATGGAAGCTAATTCTGATATTAGCGATCCCATGTATTATTGGTTTTATGCCAGCTCCGGCAGGATTAAGCGAACTGGCGTGGGTGCTTTTTGGTATTTACCTGGCGGCCATTGTGGGGCTGGTTATCAAGCCTTTCCCGGAACCTGTCGTACTGTTAATTGCCGTTGCTGCCTCAATGGTGGTGGTCGGTAACTTATCCGACGGTGCGTTTAAAACCACCGCCGTATTAAGCGGTTACTCTTCAGGTACCACCTGGCTGGTGTTCTCGGCGTTTACCTTAAGCGCCGCATTTGTGACCACCGGTTTAGGTAAACGTATTGCCTATCTGCTGATTGGTAAAATCGGTAACACCACGCTGGGTCTGGGTTACGTTACGGTATTCCTCGATCTGGTACTGGCTCCGGCAACACCGTCTAACACCGCGCGTGCGGGCGGCATTGTGTTACCGATCATCAACAGCGTGGCGGTGGCTTTGGGGTCCGAACCGGAAAAAAGTCCGCGTCGTGTCGGACATTACCTGATGATGTCCATTTACATGGTCACCAAAACCACCAGCTATATGTTCTTTACCGCAATGGCGGGGAACATTCTGGCGCTGAAAATGATCAACGACATTCTGCACCTGCAAATTAGCTGGGGTGGATGGGCGCTGGCAGCCGGATTGCCGGGCATCATTATGCTGCTGGTCACCCCGCTGGTGATTTACACCATGTATCCACCAGAAATTAAGAAGGTGGATAACAAAACCATCGCTAAAGCGGGCCTTGCCGAACTAGGACCGATGAAAATCCGCGAAAAAATGCTGCTCGGTGTCTTTGTGCTGGCGCTGCTGGGCTGGATTTTCAGTAAGTCTCTGGGGGTTGATGAATCCACCGTGGCAATCGTTGTTATGGCAACCATGCTGCTGCTGGGTATCGTTACCTGGGAAGACGTGGTTAAAAATAAAGGCGGCTGGAATACCTTAATCTGGTACGGCGGTATTATCGGCTTAAGCTCCTTATTATCGAAAGTTAAATTCTTCGAATGGTTAGCTGAAGTCTTTAAAAATAACCTGGCATTTGATGGTCACGGTAACGTTGCTTTCTTCGTTATTATTTTCCTCAGCATTATCGTGCGTTATTTCTTCGCTTCCGGTAGTGCCTATATCGTTGCTATGTTACCGGTATTTGCCATGCTGGCGAACGTCTCCGGCGCACCGTTAATGTTAACCGCGCTGGCACTGTTGTTCTCCAACTCCTATGGCGGCATGGTTACTCACTATGGCGGCGCGGCAGGTCCGGTCATCTTTGGCGTGGGTTATAACGATATTAAATCCTGGTGGTTGGTCGGTGCGGTACTGACGATATTAACCTTCCTGGTGCATATCACCCTCGGCGTGTGGTGGTGGAATATGCTGATCGGCTGGAACATGCTGTAAATATTCTCGTCATACTTCAAGTTGCATGTGCTGCGTCTGCGTTCGCTCACCCCAGTCACTTACTTATGTAAGCTCCTGGGGATTCACTCGCTTGTCGCCTTCCTGCAACTCGAATTATTTAGAGTATATCCATTTATTATCTTTCTGCGCACTTCACGGTGCGCAGATATCTGGAGCATTTGATGATCAAGTTATCTGAAAAAGGCGTGTTTCTCGCCAGTAATAACGAAATAATTGCCGAAGAACATTTCACCGGCGAAATTAAAAAAGAAGAAGCCAAAAAAGGCACTATTGCCTGGTCTATTCTCTCTTCGCATAATACGTCCGGAAATATGGATAAACTTAAAATTAAGTTTGATTCATTAGCCTCTCACGATATTACCTTTGTTGGTATTGTACAGACCGCTAAAGCGTCCGGTATGGAACGTTTCCCGCTGCCGTATGTGCTGACCAACTGCCATAACTCACTCTGCGCCGTCGGCGGCACTATTAACGGTGATGACCATGTTTTTGGTTTATCGGCGGCCCAGCGTTATGGCGGTATTTTTGTGCCTCCGCATATTGCGGTCATCCATCAATATATGCGTGAGATGATGGCAGGCGGCGGCAAAATGATCCTCGGGTCAGACAGCCACACCCGTTACGGTGCATTAGGGACAATGGCAGTCGGTGAGGGCGGCGGTGAGTTGGTAAAACAGCTGCTTAATGACACCTGGGATATCGACTATCCGGGCGTGGTTGCGGTGCATCTGACCGGAAAACCTGCGCCGTATGTGGGGCCACAGGATGTGGCGCTGGCTATCATTGGCGCGGTGTTCAAAAACGGTTACGTCAAAAACAAAGTCATGGAGTTCGTTGGACCGGGCGTTAGCGCGCTCTCTACCGATTTCCGTAACAGCGTTGACGTGATGACCACTGAAACGACCTGTTTAAGTTCTGTCTGGCAAACCGATGAAGAAGTCCATAACTGGCTGGCGCTGCACGGTCGCGGCCAGGATTACTGCCAGCTTAACCCTCAACCGATGGCGTACTACGATGGCTGCATCAGCGTTGATTTAAGCGCCATCAAACCAATGATTGCGCTGCCGTTCCACCCGAGCAACGTGTATGAAATCGACACACTGAACCAGAACCTGACCGACATTCTGCGTGAGATTGAAATTGAGTCCGAACGCGTGGCGCACGGTAAAGCCAAACTCTCGCTGCTGGATAAAGTGGAAAATGGTCGCCTGAAAGTGCAGCAGGGGATTATCGCGGGCTGTTCTGGCGGTAACTACGAAAACGTCATCGCGGCGGCGAATGCACTGCGCGGTCAATCCTGTGGCAATGACACCTTCTCGCTGGCAGTTTACCCGTCATCACAGCCGGTGTTTATGGATCTCGCCAAAAAAGGTGTGGTAGCAGATTTGATTGGCGCAGGCGCAATCATCAGAACCGCGTTCTGCGGCCCATGCTTTGGCGCGGGCGATACGCCAATCAACAACGGTTTGAGTATTCGCCACACCACGCGTAACTTCCCGAACCGCGAAGGCTCTAAGCCAGCTAATGGGCAGATGTCAGCGGTGGCGTTGATGGACGCTCGTTCTATCGCTGCGACTGCGGCAAACGGTGGCTATTTAACCTCTGCCAGCGAACTTGATTGCTGGGACAACGTGCCGGAGTACGCCTTCGATGTAACGCCGTATAAAAACCGTGTTTATCAGGGCTTTGTGAAAGGGGCAACTCAGCAACCGCTGATTTACGGGCCGAACATTAAAGACTGGCCGGAATTGGGTGCGCTGACTGACAATATCGTCCTGAAAGTGTGCTCGAAGATCCTCGACGAAGTGACCACCACCGACGAACTGATTCCTTCCGGTGAAACCTCTTCTTATCGTTCAAATCCGATTGGTCTGGCGGAGTTTACCCTGTCTCGCCGCGATCCCGGTTATGTTAGCAGAAGTAAAGCGACTGCTGAGCTGGAAAATCAGCGTCTGGCGGGGAATGTCAGCGAGCTGACAGAGGTGTTTGCGCGCATTAAGCAGATTGCTGGTCAGGAGCATATTGATCCGCTGCAAACTGAAATTGGCAGCATGGTCTATGCGGTGAAACCAGGCGATGGTTCTGCGCGTGAACAGGCGGCGAGCTGCCAGCGTGTGATTGGCGGTCTGGCGAATATTGCCGAGGAGTACGCGACTAAACGCTATCGTTCTAACGTCATCAACTGGGGGATGTTACCGCTGCAAATGGCGGAAGTACCAACCTTTGAAGTGGGGGATTACATTTACATCCCTGGCATTAAAGCGGCGCTGGATAATCCGGGTACGACGTTTAAAGGTTATGTGATCCATGAAGATGCGCCGGTAACGGAAATTACGCTCTATATGGAAAGTCTGACTGCTGAAGAGCGCGAGATTATCAAGGCGGGTAGTTTGATTAACTTCAATAAAAACCGTCAGATGTAAAAAGCGCCATGTGAATGTAGGTCGCATTCGGCACTTATTGTCGGATGCGATGCTTGCGCATCTTATCCGACCTACGAATCGCATCGAATCTGTAGGCCAGATAAGGCATTTTCGCAGCATCCGGCACTTATTGTCGGATGCGATGCTTGCGCATCTTATCCGACCTACAAATCGCATCGAACCGTAGGCCGGATAAGGCGTTTACGCCGCATCCGGCAAATAGTTAATTGCTCTTACTTCTTCGCCTCTGCAACCACTTTACTACCCACGCCGCGGTTATTGTATTCCCACATGCGGTTGTAGTTAGTGTCATTCAGATTGCGCTGTATTTCGTCGTTATCATCTACGCTGCCGGTATTACCCGCAAACGGACGATTAGAGATCACCGCATCGGCCCACGGTTTAGCCGTGTTAAAACCTTCGTTGATGGCGCTATCACGGATCACCACCTGACCGTTGGTATTGGCATCAACATCCAGCGAGCGGCCCAGTTGCGCCACACCATCACCGAAAGCATTGAAACGGCTGTTTACGGCGAGGAAACCGTAGTAAATGTTGGACAGCGTAGCCGGTGCAAACACATACGCTTCTTGCTGAGTACGTGAGTTCACCACGCGGAATTCGGTGTTATCGAACACCACTGCGCCGCGACCAGAAACGATATCCACATCCCCTTCAATGTAGCTGTTGGTCACCAGCGTACGCGGCTGACGATTCGTTTCCAGACGGTTCTGCACACCGCTGTTGGTGACAAAGAAGGTGTTCTGACGACCGAGAATGTTAACGTTGTTAATCTGTACCTGGTCACCATCAGTACGCAGTGCCACCGCCGGATGGTTACCTGCATCTACGCTATCGCCCAGCGTGTTTTCGATGGTCAGATTTTGCAGTTGCAGGCCATTGTTTTGTGACCAGAAGACCGCAGAGCAGAGAACACCGATACTGTCGCTGCGTTTGCTCTGGCAGCTATCGTACATATACCACGCTGGTTTACCTGGCATATATTTGCCGCGCGGGTTGACGTCGTGACGCCAGTCGGCAGGGCTCATGCCACCATCAAGGGAAAGCCCAATCTTCACATCAATCGGTTTTTCACCTGTACCGTACAGAGTAATTCCACCCGGAGCGGCAGGGACATATACCGTTCCCTGATACTCACCAGGCATCACGGCAATATACTGGCGCTTGTTGGTACGCTTGATAATTGCCGCATCTACCGCCGCCTGAATCGTGGTATGCGTTACACCTTGAGTGCCCGCCGGGCCGACAACAAAGTCAGGTTGCGCAGGCAGGGTAATCGGGGAAGGATTCCACGCTGCAGCACCTGGTGTCAGGGATGCAAAATAGTGTTGAGCATCGAAATTCTGCGCTTCTTTTGCCGACAGAATCGGGCGAGAAGAGGTACCAGGCGCGGTTTGATCAGAAGGACGTTGATCGGGCGGGGTTGAGCTACAGGCGGTCAGCGTTACGCCAAAAGCCAATGCCAGCGCCAGACGGGAAACTGAAAATGTGTTCACAGGTTGCTCCGGGCTATGAAATAGAAAAATGAATCCGTTGAAGCCTGCTTTTTTATACTAACTTGAGCGAAACGGGAAGGTAAAAAGACAAAAAGTTGTTTTTAATACCTTTAAGTGATACCAGATGGCATTGCGCCATCTGGCAGAGTGATTAACTAAACATCGCAGTAATCGAGGCGCTTGCCAGAGAGTGGAAATGAACGTTAAACCCGACCATCGCGCCGCTGGCACCTTCATCGACATCAATACGTTCTATATCCAGCGCGTGAACGGTAAAAATGTAGCGATGAGTTTCGCCTTTCGGCGGTGCTGCGCCATCGTACCCGGTTTTACCAAAGTCGGTACGCGTCTGCAAAACGCCGTCTGGCATTGCTACCAGACCAGAGCCAAACCCTTGCGGTAATACGCGGGTATCAGCGGGTAAGTTAACAACTACCCAGTGCCACCAGCCGGAGCCGGTTGGCGCATCCGGGTCGTAGCAGGTGACAACAAAACTTTTCGTTCCCGCAGGAACATCATCCCACGCCAGATGCGGTGAAATATTATCGCCATCGTAACCCATGCCGTTAAAGACATGACGATGCGGCAATTTATCGCCATCGCGCAGATCGTTACTGATGAGTTTCATGAACCCTCCTTTCTTGTTTGCAGAAAGTGTAGCCAGAAACCCTCACGCGGACTTCTCGTTATTGGCAAAAAAATGTTTCATCCTGTACCGCGCGGTTAACCGCTGCGGTCAGACGCTGCAACTGTTGCGGGAGAATAATATAGGGCGGCATCAGGTAAATCAGTTTGCCAAAAGGCCGGATCCAGACACCCTGTTCGACAAAGAATTTTTGCAGCGCCGCCATATTCACCGGATGAGTGGTTTCGACCACGCCAATGGCCCCCAGTACGCGCACATCGGCAACCATTTCGGCATCACGGGCGGGGGCAAGTTGCTCGCGCAGCTGTACTTCAATATCCGCCACCTGTTGCTGCCAGTCGCCAGATTCGAGAATCGCCAGGCTGGCGTTTGCTGCCGCGCAGGCCAGCGGATTGCCCATAAAAGTTGGCCCATGCATAAAGCAACCGGCTTCACCGTTACTGATGGTTTCTGCAACCTCGCGCGTGGTGAGTGTGGCGGAAAGGGTCATTGTGCCGCCGGTTAAGGCTTTACCGAGGCACAAAATGTCCGGCGCGATTTCTGCATGTTCACAGGCAAACAGTTTCCCGGTACGACCAAATCCAGTGGCGATCTCGTCGGCAATCAGCAAGATACCTTCGCGATCGCATATTTTGCGGATTCGTTTTAACCATTCCGGATGGTACATGCGCATCCCGCCTGCGCCCTGGACAATCGGCTCAATGATCACCGCCGCGATTTCATGACGATGCGCCGCCATCAGGCGGGCAAAGCCCACCATATCGCGCTCATCCCATTCGCCATCCATGCGGCTTTGCGGGGCGGGAGCAAACAGGTTTTCTGGCAGGTAGCCTTTCCACAGACTGTGCATTGAGTTATCCGGATCGCACACCGACATCGCGCCAAAGGTATCGCCATGATAACCATTGCGGAAGGTCAGAAAACGCTGGCGCGCTTCGCCTTTGGCTTGCCAGTACTGCAACGCCATTTTCATCGCCACTTCCACCGCTACGGAACCGGAGTCCGCGAGAAAAACGCACTCCAGCGGTTGCGGCGTCATCGCCACCAGTTTGCGGCACAGCTCAATGGCTGGCGCATGGGTGATACCGCCAAACATCACATGCGACATGGCATCAATTTGCGACTTCATCGCCGCATTAAGCTGCGGGTGATTGTAGCCGTGGATCGCCGCCCACCAGGACGACATACCGTCAACCAGGCGTCTGCCGTCAGACAAAATCAGCTCGCAACCTTCGGCGCTCACCACCGGATAAACCGGCAGAGGGGAGGTCATGGATGTGTATGGGTGCCAGATATGGCGTTGGTCAAAGGCAAGATCGTCCGTTGTCATAATCGACTTGTAAACCAAATTGAAAAGATTTAGGTTTACAAGTCTACACCGAATTAACAACAAAAAACACGTTTTGGAGAAGCCCCATGGCTCACCGCCCACGCTGGACATTGTCGCAAGTCACAGAATTATTTGAAAAACCGTTGCTGGATCTGCTGTTTGAAGCGCAGCAGGTGCATCGCCAGCATTTCGATCCTCGTCAGGTGCAGGTCAGCACGTTGCTGTCGATTAAGACCGGAGCTTGTCCGGAAGATTGCAAATACTGCCCGCAAAGCTCGCGCTACAAAACCGGGCTGGAAGCCGAGCGGTTGATGGAAGTTGAACAGGTGCTGGAGTCGGCGCGCAAAGCGAAAGCGGCAGGATCGACGCGCTTCTGTATGGGCGCGGCGTGGAAGAATCCCCACGAACGCGATATGCCGTACCTGGAACAAATGGTGCAGGGGGTAAAAGCGATGGGGCTGGAGGCGTGTATGACGCTGGGCACGTTGAGTGAATCTCAGGCGCAGCGCCTCGCGAACGCCGGGCTGGATTACTACAACCACAACCTGGACACCTCGCCGGAGTTTTACGGCAATATCATCACCACACGCACTTATCAGGAACGCCTCGATACGCTGGAAAAAGTGCGCGATGCCGGGATCAAAGTCTGTTCTGGCGGCATTGTGGGCTTAGGCGAAACGGTAAAAGATCGCGCCGGATTATTGCTGCAACTGGCAAACCTGCCGACGCCGCCGGAAAGCGTGCCAATCAACATGCTGGTGAAGGTGAAAGGCACGCCGCTTGCCGATAACGATGATGTCGATGCCTTTGATTTTATTCGCACCATTGCGGTCGCGCGGATCATGATGCCAACCTCTTACGTGCGCCTTTCTGCCGGACGCGAGCAGATGAACGAACAGACTCAGGCGATGTGCTTTATGGCAGGCGCAAACTCGATTTTCTACGGTTGCAAACTGCTGACCACGCCGAATCCGGAAGAAGATAAAGACCTGCAACTGTTCCGCAAACTGGGGCTAAATCCGCAGCAAACTGCCGTGCTGGCAGGGGATAACGAACAACAGCAACGTCTTGAACAGGCGCTGATGACCCCGGACACCGACGAATATTACAACGCGGCAGCATTATGAGCTGGCAGGAGAAAATCAACGCGGCGCTCGATGCGCGGCGTGCTGCCGATGCCCTGCGTCGCCGTTATCCGGTGGCGCAAGGAGCCGGACGCTGGCTGGTGGCGGATGATCGCCAGTATCTGAACTTTTCCAGTAACGATTATTTAGGTTTAAGCCATCATCCGCAAATTATCCGTGCCTGGCAGCAGGGGGCGGAGCAATTTGGCATCGGTAGCGGCGGCTCCGGTCACGTCAGCGGTTATAGCGTGGTGCATCAGGCACTGGAAGAAGAGCTGGCCGAGTGGCTTGGCTATTCGCGGGCACTGCTGTTTATCTCTGGTTTCGCCGCTAATCAGGCAGTTATTGCCGCGATGATGGCGAAAGAGGACCGTATTGCTGCCGACCGGCTTAGCCATGCCTCATTGCTGGAAGCTGCCAGTTTAAGCCCGTCGCAGCTTCGCCGTTTTGCTCATAACGATGTCACTCATTTGGCGCGATTGCTTGCTTCCCCCTGTCCGGGGCAGCAAATGGTGGTGACAGAAGGCGTGTTCAGCATGGACGGCGATAGTGCGCCACTGGCGGAAATCCAGCAGGTAACGCAACAGCACAATGGCTGGTTGATGGTTGATGATGCCCACGGCACGGGCGTTATCGGGGAGCAGGGGCGCGGCAGCTGCTGGCTGCAAAAGGTAAAACCAGAATTGCTGGTAGTGACTTTTGGCAAAGGATTTGGCGTCAGCGGGGCAGCGGTGCTTTGCTCCAGTACGGTGGCGGATTATCTGCTGCAATTCGCCCGCCACCTTATCTACAGCACCAGTATGCCGCCCGCTCAGGCGCAGGCATTACGTGCGTCGCTGGCGGTCATTCGCAGTGATGAGGGTGATGCACGGCGCGAAAAACTGGCGGCACTCATTACGCGTTTTCGTGCCGGAGTACAGGATTTGCCGTTTACGCTTGCTGATTCATGCAGCGCCATCCAGCCATTGATTGTCGGTGATAACAGCCGTGCGTTACAACTGGCAGAAAAACTGCGCCAGCAAGGCTGCTGGGTCACGGCGATTCGCCCGCCAACCGTACCCGCTGGTACTGCGCGACTGCGCTTAACGCTAACCGCTGCGCATGAAATGCAGGATATCGACCGTCTGCTGGAGGTGCTGCATGGCAACGGTTAATAAACAAGCCATTGCAGCGGCATTTGGTCGGGCAGCCGCACACTATGAGCAACATGCAGATCTACAGCGCCAGAGTGCTGACGCCTTACTGGCAATGCTTCCACAGCGTAAATACACCCACGTACTGGACGCGGGTTGTGGACCTGGCTGGATGAGCCGCCACTGGCGGGAACGTCACGCGCAGGTGACGGCCTTAGATCTCTCGCCGCCAATGCTTGTTCAGGCACGCCAGAAGGATGCCGCAGACCATTATCTGGCGGGAGATATCGAATCCCTGCCGTTAGCGACTGCGACGTTCGATCTTGCATGGAGCAATCTCGCAGTGCAGTGGTGCGGTAATTTATCCACGGCACTCCGCGAGCTGTATCGGGTGGTGCGCCCCAAAGGCGTGGTCGCGTTTACCACGCTGGTGCAGGGATCGTTACCCGAACTGCATCAGGCGTGGCAGGCGGTGGACGAGCGTCCGCATGCTAATCGCTTTTTACCGCCAGATGAAATCGAACAGTCGCTGAACGGCGTGCATTATCAACATCATATTCAGCCCATCACGCTGTGGTTTGATGATGCGCTCAGTGCCATGCGTTCGCTGAAAGGCATCGGTGCCACGCATCTTCATGAAGGGCGCGACCCGCGAATATTAACGCGTTCGCAGTTGCAGCGATTGCAACTGGCCTGGCCGCAACAGCAGGGGCGATATCCTCTGACGTATCATCTTTTTTTGGGAGTGATTGCTCGTGAGTAAACGTTATTTTGTCACCGGAACGGATACCGAAGTGGGGAAAACTGTCGCCAGTTGTGCACTTTTACAAGCCGCAAAGGCAGCAGGCTACCGGACGGCAGGTTATAAACCGGTCGCCTCTGGCAGCGAAAAGACCCCGGAAGGTTTACGCAATAGCGACGCGCTGGCGTTACAGCGCAACAGCAGCCTGCAGCTGGATTACGCAACAGTAAATCCTTACACCTTCGCAGAACCCACTTCGCCGCACATCATCAGCGCGCAAGAGGGCAGACCGATAGAATCATTGGTAATGAGCGCCGGATTACGCGCGCTTGAACAACAGGCTGACTGGGTGTTAGTGGAAGGTGCTGGCGGCTGGTTTACGCCGCTTTCTGACACTTTCACTTTTGCAGATTGGGTAACACAGGAACAACTGCCGGTGATACTGGTAGTTGGTGTGAAACTCGGCTGTATTAATCACGCGATGTTGACTGCACAGGTAATACAACACGCCGGACTGACTCTGGCGGGTTGGGTGGCGAACGATGTTACGCCTCCGGGAAAACGTCACGCTGAATATATGACCACGCTCACCCGCATGATTCCCGCGCCGCTGCTGGGAGAGATCCCCTGGCTTGCAGAAAATCCAGAAAATGCGGCAACCGGAAAGTACATAAACCTTGCCTTGTTGTAGCCATTCTGTATTTGGTTAAATTGCGAGCGAGATCGCGTCTTCGATTGACTGCAATTTAACCAATTAAATTCTAAAATAATCACGAAAAAAATTTTACTTCCGCCTCATGCGGCGAATGTGGGAATTGCCCAGGCGGCGGGGGATAGGGGCTGGAGACAGTTATCCACTATTCCTGTGGATAACCATGTGTATTAGAGTTAGAAAACACGAGGCAAGCGAGAGAATACGCGGCTTGCACGCGAATTGGCGTTAAAGACGGCTCAAAGAAATATCTTTTATTTTTTAACTGGTTAGATAAATGCAATGGCAGTCACTGAACAGGCATCTCTTGCCATAAAACTGTCATCACTCATCTTGACAAATGTTAAAAAAGCCGTTGCTTTGGGGATAACCCGGTAAGGCCGGAGTTTTATCTCGCCACAGAGTAAATTTTGCTCATGATTGACAGCGGAGTTTACGCTGTATCAGAAATATTATGGTGATGAACTGTTTTTTTATCCAGTATAATTTGTTGGCATAATTAAGTACGACGAGTAAAATTACATACCTGCCCGCCCAACTCCTTCAGGTAGCGACTCATGAGTAAACCGTTCAAACTGAATTCCGCTTTTAAACCTTCTGGCGATCAGCCAGAGGCGATTCGACGTCTCGAAGAGGGGCTGGAAGATGGCCTGGCGCACCAGACGTTACTTGGCGTGACTGGCTCAGGGAAAACCTTCACCATTGCCAATGTCATTGCTGACCTTCAGCGCCCAACCATGGTACTTGCGCCCAACAAAACGCTGGCGGCCCAGCTGTATGGCGAAATGAAAGAGTTCTTCCCGGAAAACGCGGTGGAATATTTCGTTTCCTACTACGACTACTATCAGCCGGAAGCCTATGTACCGAGTTCCGACACTTTCATTGAGAAAGATGCCTCGGTTAACGAACATATTGAGCAGATGCGTTTGTCCGCCACCAAAGCGATGCTGGAGCGGCGTGATGTGGTTGTGGTGGCGTCTGTTTCCGCGATTTATGGTCTGGGCGATCCTGATTTATATCTCAAGATGATGCTCCATCTCACGGTCGGTATGATTATCGATCAGCGCGCGATTCTGCGCCGACTGGCGGAGCTGCAATACGCTCGTAATGATCAAGCATTCCAGCGTGGTACTTTCCGCGTTCGTGGCGAGGTGATAGATATCTTCCCGGCAGAATCGGATGACATTGCACTTCGCGTGGAACTGTTTGACGAGGAAGTGGAACGATTGTCGTTATTTGACCCGCTGACCGGGCAGATTGTTTCCACTATTCCACGTTTTACCATCTACCCGAAAACGCACTACGTCACACCGCGCGAGCGCATCGTACAGGCGATGGAGGAGATCAAAGAAGAGCTGGCCGCCAGACGCAAAGTGCTGTTGGAAAACAACAAACTGCTGGAAGAGCAGCGGCTGACCCAGCGTACCCAGTTTGATCTGGAGATGATGAACGAGCTGGGCTACTGTTCGGGGATTGAAAACTACTCGCGCTTCCTCTCCGGTCGTGGACCGGGTGAGCCACCGCCGACGCTGTTTGATTACCTGCCTGCCGATGGGCTGCTGGTCGTCGATGAATCTCACGTCACCATTCCACAAATTGGCGGCATGTATCGCGGTGACCGGGCGCGTAAAGAGACACTGGTGGAGTACGGCTTCCGCCTGCCATCAGCGCTGGATAACCGTCCGCTTAAGTTTGAAGAGTTCGAAGCATTAGCGCCGCAAACCATCTATGTTTCGGCGACGCCGGGTAATTACGAGCTGGAAAAATCCGGCGGCGATGTGGTGGATCAGGTGGTGCGTCCAACCGGATTGCTTGACCCGATTATCGAAGTGCGGCCGGTGGCGACACAGGTTGATGATCTTCTTTCGGAGATTCGTCAGCGAGCGGCAATTAACGAACGCGTACTGGTCACCACACTGACCAAGCGGATGGCGGAAGATCTTACCGAATATCTCGAAGAACATGGCGAGCGCGTGCGTTATCTTCACTCAGATATCGACACCGTCGAACGTATGGAGATTATCCGCGACTTGCGTCTGGGTGAGTTCGACGTGCTGGTAGGGATCAACTTACTGCGCGAAGGTCTGGATATGCCGGAAGTGTCGCTGGTGGCGATCCTCGACGCTGACAAAGAAGGCTTCCTGCGTTCCGAACGTTCGTTGATCCAGACCATTGGTCGTGCGGCACGTAACGTTAACGGTAAAGCGATTCTCTACGGCGATAAGATCACCCCATCAATGGCGAAAGCGATTGGCGAAACCGAACGTCGCCGTGAGAAACAGCAGAAGTACAACGAGGAACACGGAATTACGCCGCAAGGCTTGAACAAGAAAGTGGTCGATATCCTGGCGCTGGGGCAGAACATTGCCAAAACCAAAGCGAAGGGCAGAGGAAAATCGCGCCCGATTGTTGAGCCGGATAATGTGCCGATGGATATGTCGCCTAAAGCGTTGCAGCAGAAAATCCATGAGCTGGAAGGGTTGATGATGCAACACGCGCAGAATCTGGAGTTCGAAGAAGCGGCGCAAATTCGTGACCAGTTGCATCAGCTGCGTGAGCTGTTTATCGCGGCATCGTAACAGGATAGCGAAGAAGACTGATGACAAACGGAAAACAGCCTGATGCGCTACGCTTATCAGGCCTACATTTTCTCCGCAATATATTGAATTTGCGCGGTTTGTAGGCCGGATAAGGCGTTCACGCCGCATCCGGCATAAACAACGCGCACTTTGTCTTCAATAGGAAGCCGGAATTTTCCTTCGGATTTCCGTTAACCTAAAGCCTGTAACGCCTTTTCCAGCGCGTTATGTAACAACTGGCGGTCATGACGATACGGAATATCGCTGGCCTCCAGTACCTCCTGGATCACAATCCGCTCTTTCACCGCCGAGACATCCACTTTTGGCCCGACGATGACCGCATCAATGACCTTTTTACCAACATACTGCTCCATAATTGCCAGCTTGCTTTCCAGCTTCAAATTAGCCGCAGGTAAACTCAACTCACGCCCCAGATTGCCGATATAAACCATCGGCGCTGGCGTGCGGCGTAATGCCTGGGCGATTTCCTTCAGCAGCAGAATTGGCATCAGGCTGGTATAAAAACTGCCAGGCCCAATAATGATGAGATCCGCTTCATTGATAGCGTGAACCGCCTCACGCGTTGCGGGTACATTAGGCGTTAACAATAACTCTTGAATCGGCGTAGTTAACTGGTCGATATTGACCTCGCCGTAAACTTCATGTCCCTGATCGTCAATCGCCATCAGATCAACAGGATGCTCTGACATTGGAATCAAATGCGTATCCACTTTCAGCAGATTACGAATTAAATTGATGGCTTCCAGAGGCCGCACGCTAAGGTGATCCAGCGCCTTTAACATCAAGTTTCCGAGATTATGACCGGAAAGTTCGCCATTGCCACCAAAACGGTATTCAAACATCGCGGAGGCGACGCTCGGTTCCGTTATCAGCTGGTTGAGGCAGTTGCGCATATCGCCCCAGGCAATGCCGCCTTCTGAACGGCGAATACGCCCCGTCGAGCCACCATTATCGGTGGTGGTGACGATACCCGTTAAACGAGAACCCAAAGACGAAAGTGATGAGAGAACGCGTCCCAGTCCATGCCCTCCGCCGAGAGCAACGACACGATCAAGATCAGCCAGCGTACGATTGCGCATATAGTTTCCTGGAGTCAGATTATCCGCGCTACAGTAGCGCAAATTGCGGGGAAACAGCAATTAACCTGCCAATATTGAGGATACAAACTATTTTCTTCTACCTCTAAAGGACGATGCACGCTATGCCTCCCTGATGATGTATATCAAAGTAAAACCGCCATTTTCCCTTATTCTGTAGCGAAATAGCACGATCATGACGCTATATACATGATTACATAGCGAAAGTGTGGATGGTAAAAATCTCATTTACACGCTAGTATCGGCATAACCACTAAACACTCTAGCCTCTGCACCTGGGTCAACTGATACGGTGCTTTGGCCGTGACAATGCTCGTAAAGATTGCCACCAGGGCGAAGGAAGAAATGACTTCGCCTCCCGTATCTGGAAAGGTGTACATGGCTTCACAACTGACTGATGCATTTGCGCGTAAGTTTTACTACTTGCGCCTGTCGATTACCGATGTGTGTAACTTTCGTTGCACCTACTGCCTGCCGGATGGCTACAAACCGAGCGGCGTCACCAATAAAGGCTTTCTTACCGTCGATGAAATTCGCCGGGTTACGCGCGCCTTCGCCAGTCTGGGCACCGAAAAAGTGCGCCTGACAGGAGGAGAGCCGTCTTTACGCCGCGACTTTACCGATATCATCGCCGCTGTGCGGGAAAACGACGCTATCCGCCAGATTGCGGTCACAACCAATGGTTACCGTCTGGAACGCGATGTGGCGAGCTGGCGCGATGCGGGACTTACTGGCATTAACGTCAGTGTCGACAGTCTGGACGCCCGCCAGTTTCACGCTATTACCGGGCAGGATAAATTCAACCAGGTCATGGCAGGGATTGATGCTGCATTTGAGGCCGGTTTTGAGAAGGTCAAAGTCAATACCGTGCTGATGCGTGATGTTAATCATCACCAGCTCGACACCTTTCTGAACTGGATCCAGCATCGCCCTATCCAGCTGCGTTTCATCGAACTGATGGAAACGGGCGAGGGCAGCGAGCTCTTCCGTAAGCATCACATCTCTGGTCAGGTTCTGCGTGACGAGCTACTGCGTCGCGGCTGGATCCACCAATTACGTCAACGCAGCGACGGTCCCGCGCAAGTCTTTTGCCATCCAGATTACGCCGGAGAGATTGGCCTTATCATGCCGTATGAAAAAGACTTCTGCGCCACTTGCAACCGCCTGCGCGTTTCCTCCATTGGTAAACTCCATCTCTGCCTGTTTGGTGAAGGCGGCGTTAACCTGCGCGATCTGCTGGAAGACGATACCCAGCAACAGGCGCTGGAAGCGCGTATTTCAGCGGCGCTGCGGGAGAAGAAACAGACCCATTTCCTGCATCAAAACAACACCGGTATTACGCAAAACTTATCGTACATTGGCGGCTAAAACGTCAAAAGGAGAGATCAGATGAGTCAGGTAAGCACTGAATTTATCCCGACCCGTATTGCTATTCTTACGGTTTCTAATCGTCGCGGTGAAGAAGACGATACCTCCGGTCACTATCTGCGCGATTCGGCGCAAGAAGCGGGCCATCACGTTGTCGATAAAGCCATTGTGAAAGAAAACCGCTACGCTATTCGCGCTCAGGTATCTGCGTGGATCGCCAGCGACGATGTACAAGTGGTATTGATTACGGGTGGTACTGGCCTGACGGAAGGTGATCAGGCTCCCGAAGCATTGCTGCCGTTGTTCGACCGTGAAGTTGAAGGTTTTGGTGAAGTGTTCCGGATGTTGTCGTTTGAAGAGATTGGCACTTCCACGTTGCAATCTCGTGCGGTAGCGGGCGTCGCCAACAAAACGCTGATTTTCGCCATGCCGGGTTCGACCAAAGCGTGCCGTACCGCATGGGAAAATATCATCGCGCCGCAGCTGGATGCCCGTACGCGTCCGTGTAATTTCCATCCACATTTGAAGAAATAAGTATGTCGCAACTGACCCATATCAACGCCGCTGGCGAAGCGCACATGGTGGATGTCTCCGCCAAAGCGGAAACCGTGCGTGAAGCGCGGGCGGAAGCCTTTGTCACCATGCGCAGCGAGACGCTGGCGATGATTATTGATGGTCGCCACCACAAAGGCGACGTATTTGCCACTGCGCGTATTGCCGGTATTCAGGCGGCAAAACGCACCTGGGATCTGATCCCGCTCTGTCATCCGCTGATGCTCAGCAAAGTTGAAGTCAATTTACAGGCCGAGCCGGAGCACAATCGGGTGCGTATAGAAACCTTATGCCGCCTGACCGGGAAAACCGGTGTCGAAATGGAAGCATTAACCGCGGCCTCCGTGGCGGCGCTGACCATTTATGACATGTGCAAAGCGGTGCAAAAAGATATGGTGATTGGTCCGGTGCGTTTGCTGGCGAAGAGCGGCGGCAAGTCGGGTGACTTTAAGGTGGAAGCGGATGATTAAAGTTCTTTTTTTCGCCCAGGTGCGCGAGTTGGTGGGAACAGATGCAACCGAAGTGGCTGCGGATTTCCCAACTGTTGAAGCGTTACGCCAGCACATGGCTGCGCAGAGCGATCGCTGGGCGCTGGCGCTGGAAGATGGCAAATTACTGGCTGCCGTCAACCAGACGCTGGTGAGTTTTGACCATCCGCTGACTGACGGCGACGAAGTAGCTTTCTTCCCGCCGGTAACCGGAGGTTAAGATGGCAGAAACCAAAATTGTTGTTGGTCCGCAGCCGTTCAGCGTAGGAGAAGAGTACCCGTGGCTGGCGGAGCGTGACGAAGACGGTGCGGTAGTCACCTTTACTGGTAAGGTGCGCAACCATAACCTGGGCGACAGCGTCAACGCATTAACCCTCGAACACTATCCGGGGATGACTGAAAAAGCACTGGCAGAAATTGTTGATGAAGCGCGTAACCGCTGGCCGCTGGGGCGCGTCACTGTGATTCACCGCATCGGGGAATTATGGCCGGGCGATGAAATCGTTTTTGTCGGTGTCACCAGTGCGCATCGCAGCAGTGCGTTTGAAGCCGGGCAGTTTATTATGGATTATCTCAAAACCCGCGCACCGTTCTGGAAGCGCGAAGCCACGCCGGAAGGCGACCGCTGGGTTGAAGCTCGGGAGAGCGATCAGCAGGCGGCAAAACGCTGGTAGTTTTTTGTTAGCCGGATAAGGCACCGCTGCGTCCGGCAATTTCACCGCTCAGTACATACGTTTACGCTGCGTCGATGCACAGCCTCATCATTTTGCAGTATCCTTAAGATATTCCTTATATCTTCAGGAGATCGTCATGGACAGATTCCCACGTTCTGATTCAATCGTACAACCCCGGGCTGGCTTGCAAACTTATATGGCTCAAGTCTATGGCTGGATGACCGTTGGCTTGTTGCTGACCGCATTTGTTGCCTGGTATGCGGCTAATTCCGCGGCCGTGATGGAGCTGTTGTTCACTAACCGTGTCTTTTTAATCGGTCTGATCATCGCGCAATTAGCATTGGTTATTGTGTTATCAGCGATGATTCAAAAGCTGAGCGCAGGTGTAACGACGATGCTCTTTATGCTTTATTCGGCGCTGACGGGTCTTACGCTTTCCAGTATATTCATTGTCTATACCGCTGCTTCTATCGCCAGTACTTTCGTCGTTACTGCCGGGATGTTCGGCGCAATGAGCCTGTACGGTTACACCACGAAGCGCGATTTAAGTGGCTTTGGCAATATGCTGTTTATGGCGTTAATCGGCATTGTGCTGGCATCGCTGGTCAACTTCTGGTTGAAAAGCGAAGCATTGATGTGGGCAGTTACCTACATCGGCGTGATTGTCTTTGTCGGATTGACGGCGTATGACACGCAGAAACTGAAAAATATGGGTGAGCAGATTGATACCCGCGACACGTCGAACCTGCGCAAATATTCCATTCTTGGCGCGTTAACCTTGTATCTGGACTTCATCAACCTGTTCCTGATGTTGTTGCGGATCTTCGGCAACCGCCGTTAATTCTTTTTCACCATCACTATCCCGGCCATGTGTCGGGATTTTTTTCTTACTAAAAACGACACTTAACAAGTACCAGGTATAAAATATGCCTTATGGACGAGCGGAAGCGTTTTCTGTATCCATAAATGCAAAAGTATTTTGTATGCGTGGTTTTAAATTTATTGATGGTGAATATTAATATTTTTTCTAAGGATAACTAAAAGAATGGAATCATACTCGCAAAACAGCAATAAATTAGATTTTCAGCACGAGGCCAGGATATTAAACGGTATATGGCTCATTACCGCTTTAGGTTTGGTGGCAACCGCAGGACTAGCCTGGGGAGCTAAGTATCTCGAAATTACGGCAACCAAATATGATTCACCACCAATGTATGTCGCCATAGGGTTATTATTACTTTGTATGTATGGCTTAAGTAAGGATATCAACAAGATAAATGCCGCCATCGCGGGCGTAATATATCTGTTTTTACTCTCTTTGGTGGCGATTGTCGTTGCAAGTTTAGTTCCTGTATATGCCATTATCATCGTGTTCAGCACTGCGGGCGCGATGTTTTTAATCAGTATGCTGGCCGGTTTATTATTTAATGTTGATCCTGGTTCTCACCGTTTTATCATTATGATGACGTTGACAGGGTTGGCCCTGGTAATCATCGTGAATGCGGCATTAATGAGTGAACGGCCCATTTGGGTAATAAGTTGCTTAATGATTGTGTTATGGTCAGGCATTATCTCGCATGGACGAAATAAGCTCCTTGAATTGGCGGGGAAATGCCATAGTGAAGAGTTGTGGAGTCCGGTTCGTTGCGCTTTTACAGGTGCATTAACACTCTATTACTATTTTATCGGCTTCTTTGGGATACTTGCCGCGATAGCTATAACGCTTGTCTGGCAAAGGCATACGCGTTTTTTTCATTAGCCGTAAATGCACATACTAAAGAACTTAACTAAACTTCACATCGCCGCTTCATTTTTCGCCCGTAGCTTCTTCGCCTGGCTTTCCAGCAACAGGTAACAGATCAGCGCCAGCAGCAGTGGGATAAAGTAATACAGCACACGGTAAGCGAGTAGGGCGGCGATAATTGTACCTTTGGAGGTATGCTCCCCAGCCAGTAGTGCGATAAACACCGCTTCCAGCACACCGATCCCCGCCGGAATATGCACGATGACGCCAGCAATACTACTAACCAGTAACACGCCCAGTACAAAGAAATAGTTCACGCTTTGACCAAGTAACAGCCAGATAATCGCCCCCATTACCATCCAGTTAACGCTGGAAATCAGCATCTGAGCGAGGGCGAATTTCCATGAAGGCAGCACCAGCTTTTGCCCTTTGATGGTCATATGGCGGTGCTTCGCGAAAGCGCAAAACCACAAATAAACCGCGATAATCATCAGTAAGCCAATGCCGAGAATACGCAGCGTAGTTTGATCGACATACCAGTGATCCGGCAACTCCACCACGCCTGCGGTAAAGATAATCCCTGCCAGTAAAATGTAGCCCAGCCAGTTGGTGGTAATACTGAGCGAGAAAATCCGCGTAATAGTGCTACCGGGCAACCCCAGACGAGAGTACAAACGATAGCGCATACCAATGCCGCCGACCCAGGTACTGAGCGTCAGGTTGAAGGCGTAGCAGATAAACGACACCAGCATCACCTGGCGCTTCGCCAGTTTGTGACCGCAGTAAAAGCGGGCGAGCAGGTCATAGCAGCCGTAAATCAGATAGCTGACGACCACCAGCCCGACCGCACTAAGCAGCGCAACGCGATTGTAGTCGCGGATGACCTTCCAGACCTCTTCCCAGTCCACTTTTTTGGCGTAGACCACCAGCAACACAATCACCGCGATAAAAAACAGCCAGGTGAGGATCTTCTTTGCTAAGCGCCAGCGCGGGTGTGATTTACTCATCAGGGTTTTACCCCCGTGTTTTCAGTTTCTACCCGATCCTGCGTTTCCATTGTCGGTTGTGCGGGCGGATCAACCTGCGCCAGACGTGGCGTGTGTGCCGGAAGCCAGCCAACCAGCGCCGGGAAGTGGCGTAAAAAGTGGAACGCCAGCACGCTTTTGGTCAGGTTCCACCAGGTGCGTTTGGGCAGCATGGTTTCATCCACCTGCTGACAATCTGCGGCAATAATGCCGTTCAGATTATCGCGCAGCGTCTGGTTAAAATGACGATCGTGGATGATGACATTTGCTTCGAGATTCAGTGACAAACTGAGCGGATCGAGATTACTGGACCCTACTGTCGCCCAGTGATCGTCCATCAATGCCACTTTGCCGTGGAGCGGGCGGCGGCGGTACTCAAAAACCTGAACGCCGCCTTTAACCAGATAGTTATACAGCAAGCGCGCACCGACTCTGACAATCGGCATATCCGGTTCGCCCTGAATGATCAGTTTGATCCGCACCCCGCGCCGTGCCGCTTTACGCAAGGCGTGTAAAAATCGATAGCCGGGGAAGAAGTAGGCGTTGGCGATAATCACTTCCCGCCGCGCCTGAGTGAGCATTTTCAAATAATGGCGTTCAATATCATCGCGATGTTCTTCGTTATCGCGCCAGACCAGCAATACCTGCGCTTCTCCCGGCTGGCGGTTCTCTTCCGCTTTGTGATGACGTCGCCACCAGCGTCGTGCCGCGCTCTGTCCAGGCAGGTTTTCCAGCTCAAACTGGAGAATATCTTCGACAATCGGCCCTTCAAGGCGTACCGCGTAATCCTGTTTAGCCTCTGGACCGTAGCTGGACATATGCTCGGCGGAGTAATTCAGCCCGCCAATAAAGGCTATACGCGCGTCGATCACCACAATTTTGCGATGCATCCGGCGAAACACATTGGTGCGCATACCAAAAAGGCGAGGGCGGGGATCGTAGTAGCGGAACACTACGCCAGCTGCCGTCAGTTCATTGACAAACTCATCGCTGAGATCCGGCGAACCGTAGCCATCCAGCAAGACTTCCGCTTTAACCCCGCGTTGCGCTGCTGCCAGTAGTGCCGCATGCAGTTGTTTGCCGACGTCATCCTCAAACCAGATAAACGTTTCAAGAATGATGCGTTCTTGTGCCTCGCCAATCGCCTTAAACACCGCGGGATAATATTGCTCGCCGTTTTCCAGCAACTGGATCTTATTGCCTTCGCGCCAGCTACATTTCATAAATGAATCTCCGCACTTAAAGGGGCATGATCAGAAAGGTGTCGCCATGTCCGCAGCGGCAACGCGGTTGGCGCGCTGGCGCTGGCATTTTTGACGTAGATCCTGTCCAGTCGTAGTAGAGGAAATTGCACCGGAAACGTGCGCGCCGGGCGTCCGTGGGCGCGGGTAAAAATCTCATCCAGTCCGGCCTGCACTTTTAACGGATGATTAGCTTTTTGCCGCCAGTCATTGAAATCACCCGCCACCAATACCGGTTCGCCGTCCGGTAGCTCATTCACCCATTCGGCGAGCATCGCAAGCTGCGCCTGACGGTGCGCCTCACGCAGGCCCAGATGTACGCACATCACATGAATCGCTTTTCCGGTCATCGGCGGCACAATGCGGCAGTAGAGCACGCCGCGCTTTTCCGCACCATCGACCGAAACATCGCGATTCTCATAATGTTCAATGGGATAACGCGACAGTACGGCGTTGCCGTGATGCCCTTCCGGGTATACGGCATTGCGACCGTAGGCAAAATCGCTCCACATAGTGTCGGCGAGAAACTCGTAGTGCGAGGTATCGGGCCAGTTTTCCACATGCAGCGGATGAACTTCGTGCGCGCCCATCACTTCCTGCAGGCAAACAATATCGGCGCTGACGGTACGCACGGCGTCGCGAAGTTCCGGCAAAATGAAGCGTCGGTTAAACGCGGTAAAGCCTTTGTGAATATTGATGGTGAGCACCTTGAACGAAAATTGTTGTGTTTGATCGGGCATAATTTTCCTGTCTTTGCCTCTTATCTCATTGAAATAGTGTAGTCGGCGTCACAAAAAGGTGCGGTCTTACGGAATTTTCCGTAAAGTTCGGTACTCTGAGTAAGTAGAGATAAATTCTTCAGGAGAGAAGCCATGAAGTGGCAACAACGTGTTCGTGTCGCAACGGGTCTAAGTTGCTGGCAGATTATGTTGCATTTACTGGTAGTGGCGCTGCTGGTGGTGGGCTGGATGAGTAAGACTCTGGTTCACGTCGGCGTGGGATTATGCGCACTGTATTGTGTCACGGTAGTGATGATGCTGGTGTTTCAGCGCCACCCCGAGCAACGCTGGCGTGAGGTGGCAGACGTGCTGGAAGAGCTGACCACGACCTGGTATTTTGGCGCAGCGCTGATTGTGCTGTGGCTGTTGTCCCGCGTTCTGGAAAACAACTTTTTGCTGGCAATTGCAGGGCTGGCAATCCTTGCCGGCCCGGCGGTAGTGTCTTTGCTGGCGAAAGATAAGAAGTTACATCACCTTACGTCTAAACATCGCGTACGCCGCTGACCCTGTCGTGGCCGTTATCACCAGTAGCGGCCACAAACTATTCCACACAATATCCAGACTCGCATCCTTCAAATAAATCTGCTTGGTAATGTCCGTAAAGTGGCGAATAGGGTTAATCCACGTCAGGTTTTGCAGCCATACCGGCATGTTTTCCACCGGAGAAACGTAACCGGAAAGGAGAATGGCGGGCATCATAAAGACAAACACGCCGATAAACGCCTGCTGTTGTGTTGAACAGAGTGATGAAATCAACAGACCGAAACCCACCAGCGATAAACCATAAATCACCATCGTAAAGTAGAACAGCGCCAGCGATCCGGCGAAGGGGATTTGATACGCCCAGATACCAATCGCCAGCACAATGGTGGCCTGGAAGGTGGCGACAATTAACGCCGGTACGGCTTTGCCGATGAAGATCTGCCAGGTGGTGAGCGGCGAAACCAGTAGCTGATCGAGCGTACCTTGTTCACGTTCGCGGGCGACGGAAAGTGAAGTGACGATCATTACGCCGATAGTGGTGATCATGGCGATCAGTGACGGCACCACAAACCATTTGTAGTCGAGATTCGGGTTATACCAGTTGCGTACCACCAGCTCGCTGTTGTTAGGTTTCGGTTTTCCTTCCAGCAGCTCCTGCTGATAATTTTTGACGATCTGTTGCAGGTAGTTGGCGGCAATTTGCGCACTGTTGGAGTTACGCCCGTCGAGGATCAACTGCAAAGGCGCGGTCTGGAAGGTATCCAGTTTGCGCGAGAAGTCAGCCGGGAAACGCACCAGTAGTAACGCCTTTTGTGTGTCGATGGTTGGGCGGATCTCCTGTGGGCTTTTCAGCAGCAGCACATGAGTAAAGGCGCTGGCGCGGGCAAAACGTTGGGTCAGCTCCACCGAATGCTCGCCGTTATCTTCATCGTAGATGGCGATGGTGGCGTTAGTCACTTCCAGCGTGGCGGCGAACGGGAACAGGATCACCTGAATTAGCACGGGTAAAATCAGAATCGCGCGGGTTTGCGGTTCGCGCAGCAACGACTGCAACTCTTTGCGGATTAACGTCCATAAGCGATGAAACATGCTCTTCTCCCTAATCCAGCCGACGTTTGGTTTTCAGCCACGTCAGGCCGATAAACATCACCGCCGAAGCGATCAAAAACAGCACGTTTACCACCAGCACCACTGGAATATTCCCGGCGAGGAACAGGCTTTGCAGGGTGCTGACGAAATAACGAGCGGGAATAATGTACGTCACCGCGCGGATCACCGCGGGCATACTGTCGATCTGAAAAATAAAGCCGGAAAGCATAATCGACGGCAGAAAAGCGGCGTTCAGGGCGACCTGAGCGGCATTGAACTGGTTGCGGGTAATCGTGGAAATCAGCAGCCCCATCCCCAGGGTACTGAGTAAAAACAGGCTGGAGATAAAAAACAGAATCAGCAGCGACCCGCGATACGGCACGCCGAGAATAAACACTGACACCAGCATACACAGCAACATCGCCAGCATCCCGAGAAAGTAATAAGGGATCAGCTTACACAGCAGCAGTTCCGTGCGGGTAATCTCCGTAGAGAGCAGAGCCTCCATGGTGCCGCGTTCCCATTCTCGCGCCACCACCAGCGAGGTGAGAATCGCGCCGATGACCGTCATGATAATGGTCACCGCACCGGGGATAATGAAGTGCTGGCTAATCGCCGCCGGGTTAAACCAGTAGCGGGTTTGTACATCAATAAGCGGTTCAAAAGTCTGCCCGTTGTCCTCCGCTCGCTGCATTTGCCAGATCTGCCAGATCCCTTCGACATACCCCTGTACAAAGTTAGCGGTATTCGGCTCACTGCCGTCGGTGATCACCTGAATCGGTGCGGTGGCGTTGGCGCGCTCCATCTGTTCCGCAAAATCCACCGGAATAACCACCAGACCGCGAATTTTCCCCGCCTGCATTTTGGCGATCAGTTCCTGACGGTTATCGCTGATGGTGGCGTCGATGTAGGGCGAACCGGTCATGGTGTGGGTGAAATCCAGCGCCGCTTCGCTACGCTGTTCCAGTAAAATCCCGACCCGCAGCTTGCTGGAGTCGAGGTTAATGCCGTAACCAAAAATAAACAGCAGTAGCAGCGGGATCACTACCGCAATCAGCCAGCTACTCGGATCGCGAACGATCTGCCGCGTCTCTTTAACGCACAGCGCCCGTACGCGACGCCAGGACAGGATCGGGTTACTCATTGCTATGCTCCTTATCCCAGTCGTGGATCAACTGAATAAAGGCTTGCTCCATGGTGGGATCGGGTTGCTCATCGTTAGCCGACTGTGCTTTCAAATCGTCCGGCGTGCCGCTGGCGATTAATTTCCCGCGGTACACCAGGCCGATGCGGTCGCAATATTCCGCTTCATCCATAAAGTGGGTGGTGACCATCACCGTGACGCCTTTCTCTACCATGCTGTTGATGTGCAGCCAAAATTCACGGCGGGTGAGGGGGTCAACGCCGGAAGTCGGTTCGTCGAGAAACAGAATGTCCGGTTCATGCATCAGCGAACAGGCCAGCGCCAGCCGCTGTTTAAAACCTAATGGCAGTTCATCGGTGGCGTGGGAGGCGATACTTTTCAGGCCGAACGCCTCGCTCATGCGGGAGATTTTTTCGTTCTGCGCCCGACCGCGTAAGCCATACACACCAGAGAAAAAGCGTAAATTCTGTTCGACCGTCAGGTTACCGTAGAGCGAAAATTTTTGCGCCATATAGCCGAGATGCTGGCGCGCTTTACCGGAACTCTCTTTCAGATCCATCCCCAGCACCAGCGCCTGGCCGGAAGTCGGCACCAGCAAACCGCACATCATCTTAAAGGTGGTCGATTTACCCGCGCCGTTTGGCCCCAGCAAACCAAAAATCTCCCCACGTTTAACGGCAAAGTTGACGTGATCGGTGGCGGCAAAATCCCCAAATTTCTTGGTCAGTTCTTTCGCTTCGATCACCGTCTCGCCGGGTGTGCCTTCTACCGTATGTAATATTGCGCCCAGCGGCGATTCCGAGGTTCCGGCACCGCCCAGCAAATCAATAAACGCATCTTCAAAACGCGGCGTAGTTTCGTTGATGTTGATTTCCGGCATCCCGTCGGCATGGCGAATATCGTCTGGTGTGGCCTCTTTTTTGAGGATCAGACGTACCGATTTCCCCTGAATCATGCCGTCGCTGACCTGCGGCAGTTTCAAGGCGCGTTGCAACAGTTTGCGGTTGCCCTCGTGTGGACTGGTCATCAGAAAGCTGCGTCCGGCCATGGTTTGTGTCAGGGCTTTTGGTTCTCCCTGATACAGCAACTCGCCTTCGTTCATCAGTAACACGTCACGGCACTGCTCGGCTTCGTCGAGATACGAGGTACTCCAGAGGATTAACATCCCTTCGCCCGCCAGCTCATGCACCATCTGCCACAGTTCGCGCCGTGAGATAGGGTCAACGCCGACGCCGGGTTCATCGAGCAGCAACACTTTCGGTTCGCCCACCAGGGTACAGGCCAGGCCGAGTTTTTGTTTCATCCCACCGGAGAGCTTGCCCGCCAGGCGTCCGGTAAACGGCCCAAGAGACGTAAACTCCAGCAGGCGAGCAAAAGTTTGCTTACGTGCCTCGCCGGTGACGCTGCGCAAATCCGCGTACAGATTGAGGTTCTCCATCACCGTGAGATCTTCATACAGACCAAATTTCTGCGGCATATAACCGAGCACGGCGTGCAGCGCGCCGTCGTTTTTGATCGGACCAAAGCCAATCACCGTGGCACTGCCGCTGTCGGGTTTCAGTAATCCCGCCAACATCCGCATCAGCGTAGTTTTACCTGCACCGTCCGGCCCCACCAACCCCGTCACATAACCGGCGTGAATGGTACAATCGAGCGGCGCGACGGCGGGCTTGTCCATGCCCGGAAAGCGTTTTTCCAGGCCGTTCAGCGTGATAACGGCATCATTCATGTCCTGCCTCGTCACCGAATTGTACCGTCACTGGCATTCCCTGGCGTAACGCATCATCGGCGTCGGTCACCACAATACGCAGGCGATAGACGAGGTCGGTACGCAGATCCGGCGTTTCGACGGTTTTCGGGGTAAATTCAGCAGTCGGCGAAACGAAACCAATCTGCCCGTGATACGGCTTGTCCGGGCGACCATCGGTATAAAGCAGCACTTTGCGCCCCGGCTGGGCCTGGTCAAGATTACGTTCATCAACATAAGCGCGCACCCACACCGGACGCGTTAGTGAAACGGTAAACACCGTGCCACCTTCATTGAGGACCGTGCCTGGCTCCACCGCGCGCGTTAACAGCGTGCCATCAGACGGGGCTATCAACGTTGAGTCCTGTAAATTCAACTCCGCCTGCGCCAGTTGCGCCTGCGCCTGTTCGAGGCTGGCTTTCGCCTGAGCGATGTCCTGTTCACGGTTACCGGAACGGTACTGACGCAATTTATCCTGTGCTGATTTCAGCGTTGCCTGCGCCTGGTCGCGCGAGGAGCGGGCATTTTCCAGGTCATTTGCCGAAATAGTGCGGCTTTTCCACAACCCTTGCTGGCGGTTATAGAAGTTCTGCGCATAGTCATAGGCGGCTTGCGCCTGTTTCACCGCTGCGGCGGCCTGAGCGATTTCTTCATCGCGATACCCGGCAAGCATCAGGTCATACTGCGCCTGTGCCACCGAAACACCCGCTTTCGCCTGCATCAGGGCAATCTCATACGGCTTGTGATCCAGTTCGCCCAGCACCTGGCCCGCTTTGATAGCATCACCTTCGTCCACCGCCAGCGATTCAACGCGCCCCCCAACACGGAAACTAAGATTTACCGTACGAATATCCACGTTGCCATACAGCGTCAGGCCGTTATCCTGGCGGCTTTGATACCACCAGTAGCCTCCGGCAACCACGGCGGCAAGTACCACTACCGCCAATCCGATCACGACAGGTTTTTTCATCACTACAAACTCCTTTGCGATAATCCTTGCAAAATCAGGTCGATATGACAGGTCACCGTCTGGTTGATCAGTTCGGTCTTTTCTTCATCGAACGCGGTCCAGCCGGTACGTAACAGAATTGTTTCTTTGCCAAGACGGAACGCCAGAATCTCACCAATCAACGCATGGGTATGAAGGATCATGCGGGTGTCATTGGCGTCGCAGCCGGTCCAGGCGGCAATCAGGCGTGTCAGGTGGCTGTGTAGCGGACTAATCACCTGTTCGTGCACCAGGTGGTAGGCTGCCGTGGGAGAGAGCTGCTCACGGGAGATAAACTTGCTGAGGTTGACGGTGTCATCCTGGGTGAGCAGCTTAATCATGTTCCTGCAGGCGCGAAGGATCAGTTCACGGATGGCAGCCCGATCAGGCTGTGGTTGCGCGAACAAGCGTTCGGCTTCCTCGGCATGCGGACGGAACTGCTCGCCAATAAAATCGGCAATCCACTGGGCGCAGGCGAGGTACAAATCTTCTTTCGAACCGAAGTAGTAGGTGATGGCAGCGATATTCTGCCCGGCCTGGGCGGCTATCTCGCGAGTGGTGGCGTTCATTCCATATTCACCAAACTGCGCCAGTGCGGCAGCAATCAGCTGTTTTTTCGCCTGTTCACCCTTGATTGTCATGGCAGGATTATTCATCGCACAGTCCATTCTTAATCAAATGATTGATTAAGATTATGACTCCATAGGGGAGTTGTCCAGTATGGCTAAGAATTTTAGCAACGCCAGTCACAGGGATAATTTATGCGCTGCGTCACAAAAACTGCTACACTCCGCTCCCTCATGACATTGTGGTTTTTGTCATTTTCCTTTTCAGTATCTCCCTGAAAACTACACCGGTAACGGTCGGGGCGGTTCGGAGTAGTTATGTCTTTCGATTCTTTGGGTTTAAGCCCTGATATCCTGCGCGCCGTTGCCGAGCAGGGTTACCGTGAACCCACCCCTATTCAGCAGCAGGCGATCCCTGCGGTGCTGGAAGGCCGCGACCTGATGGCTAGCGCCCAGACCGGCACCGGCAAAACAGCGGGCTTTACGCTGCCGCTGTTGCAACACCTGATCACTCGCCAGCCGCACGCCAAAGGGCGTCGTCCGGTACGTGCGCTCATTCTTACCCCGACCCGTGAACTGGCGGCGCAGATTGGCGAAAACGTCCGTGATTACAGCAAATACCTGAACATTCGTTCGCTGGTGGTGTTTGGTGGTGTGAGTATTAACCCGCAGATGATGAAACTGCGTGGCGGCGTTGATGTGCTGGTGGCAACCCCGGGACGTTTGCTGGACCTGGAACATCAGAATGCAGTGAAGCTGGATCAGGTTGAAATCCTCGTCCTCGATGAAGCTGACCGCATGCTCGACATGGGCTTTATCCACGATATCCGTCGCGTGTTAACAAAACTACCTGCGAAGCGCCAGAACCTGTTATTCTCCGCGACCTTCTCTGACGATATTAAAGCCCTGGCGGAAAAACTGTTGCACAACCCGCTGGAAATCGAAGTGGCACGCCGCAATACCGCGTCTGATCAGGTGACCCAGCACGTTCACTTTGTCGATAAGAAACGCAAACGCGAATTGCTGTCGCACATGATTGGGAAAGGGAACTGGCAGCAGGTGCTGGTGTTTACCCGTACCAAACACGGCGCTAACCATCTGGCTGAACAGCTCAATAAAGATGGCATCCGTAGTGCGGCGATCCACGGCAATAAATCGCAAGGTGCGCGTACTCGTGCGCTGGCTGATTTTAAATCGGGCGATATTCGTGTACTGGTGGCAACTGACATCGCTGCGCGCGGCCTGGATATTGAAGAGCTGCCGCACGTCGTCAACTATGAACTGCCAAACGTACCTGAAGATTATGTCCACCGTATCGGGCGTACCGGTCGTGCGGCTGCTACCGGTGAAGCGTTGTCGCTGGTGTGTGTTGATGAACACAAACTGCTGCGTGATATCGAAAAACTGCTGAAAAAAGAGATCCCGCGCATTGCGATTCCGGGCTATGAGCCGGACCCGTCAATCAAAGCCGAACCGATCCAGAACGGTCGCCAGCAACGTGGCGGCGGCGGTCGTGGGCAAGGTGGTGGTCGCGGTCAACAGCAACCACGCCGTGGGGAAGGTGGCGCAAAATCTGCAAGCGCGAAACCTGCAGAAAAACCGTCTCGCCGCCTCGGCGATGCCAAACCGGCAGGCGAACAACAACGTCGCCGCCGTCCGCGTAAACCTGCCGCTGCGCAGTAATCTTTTATGCCGGGCTATGCCCGGCATCAGGCTGATGAACAAACGCAAAACTGCCTGATGCGCTACGCTTATCAGGCCTACGTGAACTCTGCAATATATTGAATTTGCATGCTTTTGTAGGCCGGATAAGGCGTTTACGCCGCATCCGGCATTTCACAACAAGCACTTGTCAGCAATTTGAGAACACGGGAAAAAATTTATCTGTTTTACCGCCCATAAGCCACCGAGACGTTACTTCTCTATAGCCAATTGTTCGCGCAACTCCATTAAAAGGTAGCCCAGTCGATTCTTGCCCTTACCATGACCACCGTCTCCCCAGTAAGCATCGTTTTCCGTATGCTCAACCAGTTTTGCGGGCGCGGTTGCCAGCAAGAGCGCACGCAGTTCTGCATGCTGTTCGAATTTAGCGCGAAGTGCTTTTCGCATCACCTGTTCTTTGACCGACTCCCAGTTTTTACGCAGAGGCTTAGAACGATCGCGCCCCATGCGTGCGGCGACCATAGGGGAAGAAACCCGACGGATCTCTTCGCGGTATTTTTCATCAAGGAATTTTTGTGCCTGAAAATAGTGTTCTGAGGTGGGCCAGGTTTTCCCGTCAACCTTGATGGGCCAGGCGGCAAAGTTAGAAAAATCACCGTAGTCATCGCTGGTGCTGTAGAAATTTATGATGGTGTCTTGCATGACGTGTTGGATCCTTTGTGCTCGAACGGGCATTAAACCGCATTATGTTGGTGGTTATTGCGAGCCGCTTTCCAGAAACAGAAAAACCATTACCCCTGAAAACCGAAAAATGCCACAATATTGGCTGTTTATACAGTATTTCAGGTTTTCTCATGGCATTAACCGCCGCGCTTAAAGCGCAAATTGCCGCCTGGTATAAGGCGCTTCAGGAACAGATCCCCGACTTTATTCCCCGTGCGCCGCAGCGGCAGATGATTGCGGACGTCGCCAAAACGCTGGCCGGAGAAGAAGGGCGACATCTGGCGATTGAAGCCCCCACCGGCGTTGGGAAAACGCTCTCTTATTTGATTCCCGGCATCGCCATTGCCCGCGAAGAGCAAAAAACGCTGGTGGTGAGTACCGCCAACGTGGCATTGCAGGATCAGATTTACAGCAAAGATTTACCGCTGCTGAAAAAGATCATTCCCGATCTTAAATTCACTGCCGCTTTTGGGCGTGGGCGCTACGTTTGTCCGCGTAATCTGACGGCGCTCGCCAGTACTGAACCCACGCAACAGGATCTGCTGGCGTTTCTTGACGACGAACTGACGCCGAACAATCAGGAAGAGCAAAAACGTTGTGCGAAGCTGAAGGGCGATCTCGATACTTATAAATGGGATGGTCTGCGCGATCATACTGATATCGCTATAGATGACGATCTCTGGCGTCGTTTAAGTACCGACAAAGCCAGCTGCCTCAACCGCAATTGTTACTACTATCGTGAATGCCCGTTTTTTGTCGCTCGTCGGGAGATTCAGGAAGCGGAAGTGGTGGTGGCAAACCATGCGCTGGTGATGGCGGCGATGGAAAGCGAAGCGGTATTGCCTGACCCGAAAAATTTACTGCTGGTGCTGGACGAAGGCCATCACCTGCCGGATGTGGCGCGGGATGCGCTTGAGATGAGCGCCGAAATCACCGCGCCGTGGTATCGGCTACAGCTGGACTTGTTCACGAAACTGGTCGCTACCTGCATGGAGCAGTTTCGCCCGAAGACCATCCCACCGCTGGCGATCCCTGAACGTTTGAATGCGCATTGTGAAGAGTTGTATGAGCTTATCGCCTCGTTAAACAACATTCTCAATCTCTACATGCCTGCCGGGCAGGAGGCAGAGCACCGTTTTGCGATGGGCGAACTGCCAGATGAAGTGCTGGAGATCTGCCAGCGGCTGGCAAAACTCACCGAGATGCTGCGTGGCCTGGCGGAGTTATTTCTTAACGATTTAAGTGAGAAAACCGGCAGCCATGACATTGTACGTCTGCATCGGTTGATTTTGCAGATGAACCGCGCGTTGGGGATGTTCGAGGCGCAAAGCAAACTCTGGCGGCTGGCTTCGCTGGCGCAATCTTCCGGTGCACCGGTGACCAAATGGGCGACGCGGGAAGAGCGCGAAGGGCAGCTACACCTCTGGTTTCACTGCGTGGGAATACGTGTCAGCGATCAGCTGGAAAGGCTGCTGTGGCGCAGTATTCCGCACATTATTGTCACCTCCGCAACCTTGCGTTCGCTGAACAGTTTTTCGCGTTTGCAGGAGATGAGTGGTCTGAAAGAGAAAGCGGGCGACCGTTTTGTGGCGCTGGATTCCCCCTTTAACCACTGCGAACAGGGCAAAATTGTTATTCCCCGGATGCGCGTTGAGCCTTCCATCGACAACGAAGAGCAGCATATTGCCGAAATGGCGGCCTTTTTCCGTAAGCAGGTGGAGAGCAAAAAACATCTCGGTATGTTGGTACTGTTTGCCAGCGGACGGGCGATGCAGCGCTTTCTCGACTATGTGACGGATTTACGTCTGATGTTGCTGGTTCAGGGCGATCAGCCGCGTTACCGTTTAGTTGAACTGCACCGCAAACGCGTCGCCAACGGTGAGCGCAGCGTGCTGGTGGGCTTACAGTCATTTGCCGAAGGGCTTGATTTGAAAGGTGATCTGCTCAGCCAGGTGCATATCCACAAAATCGCTTTTCCGCCCATCGACAGCCCGGTGGTGATCACCGAAGGGGAATGGCTGAAAAGCCTCAACCGCTATCCGTTTGAGGTGCAAAGCCTGCCGAGCGCCTCGTTTAACCTGATTCAGCAGGTTGGGCGACTGATTCGAAGCCACGGTTGCTGGGGCGAAGTGGTTATCTACGACAAACGCTTGCTGACCAAAAATTATGGCAAGCGACTACTGGATGCATTACCGGTATTTCCGATAGAGCAACCGGAAGTCCCTGAAGGTATAGTTAAAAAGAAAGAAAAAACGAAATCCCCACGCCGTCGGCGGCGTTAATGATGTGAGTCAGGTAAGGAGTCGTAAATGGACTATCGCAAAATCATTAAAGAGATCGGGCGCGGGAAAAACCACGCGCGCGATTTAGACCGGGATACTGCGCGCGGTCTGTATGCTCATATGCTCAATGGTGAAGTCCCTGACCTTGAGTTGGGCGGCGTATTGATTGCGCTGCGTATCAAAGGAGAAGGGGAAGCAGAGATGCTCGGCTTTTACGAAGCCATGCAAAATCACACCATCAAGCTGACGCCGCCAGCAGGCAAGCCGATGCCGATTGTCATCCCCAGTTACAACGGCGCGCGTAAACAGGCCAACCTGACGCCGTTGTTGGCGATTCTCCTGCACAAACTCGGTTTTCCTGTGGTGGTTCACGGGGTTAGCGAAGATCCAACCCGCGTGCTGACTGAAACCATTTTTGAATTGATGGGTATTACGCCAACGTTGCACGGCGGGCAGGCGCAGGCGAAGCTCGACGAACATCAACCGGTGTTTATGCCAGTCGGCGCGTTTTGCCCGCCGCTGGAAAAACAACTGGCGATGCGCTGGCGGATGGGCGTGCGTAACAGTGCACATACCCTGGCGAAACTGGCGACGCCATTTGCCGAAGGTGAGGCGCTGCGTCTTTCCAGCGTTTCGCATCCGGAATACATTGGACGCGTCGCGAAGTTCTTTAGCGATATCGGCGGGCGGGCGCTACTAATGCATGGTACTGAAGGTGAAGTGTATGCTAATCCGCAGCGCTGCCCGCAGATCAATCTCATTGACCGTGAAGGGATGCGGGTGCTGTATGAAAAACAGGACACTGCTGGTAGCGAGTTACTGCCACAAGCAAAAGATCCGGAAACCACGGCGCAGTGGATTGAGCGTTGCCTTGCTGGCAGCGAACCGATTCCCGAATCGCTGAAAATCCAGATGGCTTGCTGCCTGGTGGCTACGGGTGAAGCGGCAACTATCAGCGACGGCCTGGCGCGCGTTAATCAGGCATTTTAATTCTTTTCTCAGCCGGATGAGCCATGTCATCCGGCTTTTACCCCACCGCAATATGAAATTCCTGCATCTTTATTGACCTTCCCACGCCCGGCGTGCAGCATAAAAATACAACAAACACATAACATAAACAGGAGTTAACCATGGAAAGTGGTCATCGCTTTGATGCTCAGACGCTGCACAGTTTTATTCAGGCTGTATTTCGTCAGATGGGTAGCGAGGAACAAGAAGCGAAATTAGTTGCCGATCATTTAATCGCGGCAAACCTGGCAGGGCATGATTCACATGGTATTGGCATGATCCCAAGCTATGTACGCTCCTGGAGTCAGGGGCACCTGCAAATTAACCATCATGCCAAAACCGTTAAAGAGGCGGGGGCGGCGGTCACGCTCG
Organism: Escherichia sp. XD33; assembly: GCF_019375075.1. Taxonomy (NCBI): domain Bacteria; kingdom Pseudomonadati; phylum Pseudomonadota; class Gammaproteobacteria; order Enterobacterales; family Enterobacteriaceae; genus Escherichia; species Escherichia sp. XD33. The sequence continues at coordinate 115,111 of NZ_JAENDM010000003.1, read as the reverse complement.
ATGGCGATCGCGCATTTGGTCAGGTCGCGGCACATGAAGCGATGGCGCTGGGGATTGAGAAAGCGCATCAGCACGGTATTGCCGCCGTGGCGCTACATAACTCGCATCATATCGGCCGTATCGGTTACTGGGCGGAGCAGTGTGCAGCGGCGGGGTTTGTCTCTATCCACTTTGTTAGCGTGGTCGGTATTCCAATGGTCGCGCCGTTCCACGGTCGCGACAGCCGCTTTGGCACCAATCCGTTCTGTGTGGTTTTCCCTCGTAAAGATAATTTCCCGCTGTTGCTTGATTACGCCACCAGCGCCATTGCATTTGGCAAAACCCGCGTCGCCTGGCATAAAGGCGTCCCCGTGCCGCCAGGTTGCCTGATTGACGTTAACGGCGTGCCGACGACCAATCCGGCGGTAATGCAGGAGTCGCCGTTGGGTTCGCTGTTGACCTTTGCCGAACATAAAGGCTACGCCCTTGCAGCGATGTGTGAAATTCTTGGCGGGGCGCTTTCCGGCGGTAAAACGACGCATCAGGAAACGTTACAAACCAGTCCCGATGCCATTCTTAACTGCATGACCACTATCATCATCAACCCGGAACTCTTCGGCGCGCCGGATTGTAACGCGCAGACCGAAGCCTTTGCCGAGTGGGTGAAAGCCTCGCCGCATGATGATGATAAGCCGATTTTGCTACCGGGCGAGTGGGAAGTGAACACGCGTCGCGAACGGCAGAAGCAGGGGATTCCACTGGATGCGGGAAGCTGGCAGGCCATTTGTGATGCAGCGCGGCAGATTGGTATGCCGGAAGAGACGTTGCAGGCTTTCTGTCAGCAGTTAGCCAGCTAAAAAAAAGCCCGTCCAGTGGCGGACGGGCAAACAAGGGTAACATAGGATCAATGAGGGTTAGAGCATATGCGTCTGTCGGCAAACAGACAGGGAAATACTTGTGCTGGACGTAGCGTAAACGCCTGATCCGTCCAACGGTTCGGATTTTGTAGGCCTGATAAGACGCGGTAGCGTCGCATCAGGCATCTGTTGCCGGATGCGGCGTAAACGCCTTATCCGTCCTACGAATTACTTATAAATTACCGCAGTACCGCTTAATTTATTGTTGTTGGTGGCGGAAGTGATGCTGTATCCACTGGCACCGGCTGCCGCGGCTTTCTCAGCCAGTTTCGCTTCCAGGGCATCGAGGGTGGATGCGCCATCGGCAGAAACCACGCCGATTTTATTCATGTTCTGTGCCTGGGATGCCGTTACCGGTTCCGCCGCGAACACGCCAAATGACAGAGTTGAAAGAGCCATAGCAGCAACAACAGTATTGATAGTTTTCATAATTAATCTCTCGCAGGTGATTTTTGTATAAGTGACGTTGTTTCGTCGATGTGATGAGTATCACGTTTTTTTACGAGAGATAAAATCGAAGAGAATTGACCGCCTTGTTCAAATAAATTGATTGATATCTAACCTACTGATAAACCATTTATTTGTTGTACTTATGAACTTGTTTTATACCGCGTGGCAGTCACAGCAGCGTTAAAGGCACGGAATGCCACGCAAAATACAAATTATACTCGCTATGCATCTCGCCAGTTGTAGTTAACGTAACTGGCTGTCTTTCGAACCTCTGCGATTATATCCTGTATAAGCTGGTTTTTGTAAATCTTTCTCCTGCTGACAATGAATACATAAGCGCACGCCAGGAATGGCTTCCCGACGGGCCTGCGGGATGGGGGCACCGCACTCTTCACATTCATCCAGGCTTTCGCCGCGCGGAATTTCACCCCGAGCGCGGGCAATCGCATCTTCAATTGTACTGTTGATCTGTTCGTTGACGGCGTCATCGTTAGCCCAACCGGATGCCATATCGACCTCCCCATATCAATACTTGTACAGTTAAGTGTAGCTAATCCAGGGACGAACTCGGGCAGTTCAAGCATCAGATCTCCGACCATTCCCGCAGCAGATTATGATAAAGATTAAGCAGCGACAGGATCTCTTCACTTTCGCCGTAGCGGCTTTTCAGCGACTGAATATTGTTGTCCAGTTCAAACAGCATGGCGCGCTTTTTATCATCGCGGATCATCGACTGGATCCACATAAATGATGCCACTCGTACGCCGCGGGTTACGGGTGTCACGCAATGCAGGCTGCTGGAGGGATACAACACGAGATCGCCTGCCGGGAGTTTTACCCGATGTTGTCCGAAGGTGTCATTAACGACCAGTTCGCCGCCGTCGTAGCTTTGTGGATCGCTTAAAAACAGCGTGGCAGAAAGGTCAGTACGCATCCAGCCGTTTTGTGGATGGCTGCGTACTGCGCCATCCACATGGAAACCATAGGTTTCATTGTTCTGATAGCGATTAAACAGCGGCGTGGAAAGGGTACGCGGCAAGGCCGCGGCAAAGAATAAAGCATGTTGGTTAACCGCGTTCAGCACCTCATTTTGCAGGGCGGCGTATAACGTGCTGCGGGTGTCGACCTGTTGATTGTTCTTAACTTGCGCACCTTGTGCGCCGGTGGTGACGCGTCCATCCACCCATTCGGCTTGTTCCAGTTGTTCGCGAAAACGAGCGACGTCCTGTGGCGATAACACGCCGGGAATGTGGTACATCATACAATTTCTCCAAAAAGTGGGGCCTGCGCCCCACATCTGATTCAGAAATGCATATTGGCTGTGAGCAAGAAGGTTCTTGGCTCGCCCGGGTGATAACGGTAGCCGCTCTTGTTGATTGAGGCGACGTAATCGGTATCAAACAGGTTGTAAACGTTTAGCTGGAAGTCGAGATTGCGATTAACTCGATACCCCAGTTTGGCATCGGCGACCCAGTAACCTTCGGTAAACGCTGGCGTTCCCACCGCGCCGTCTGAACCTTTATGCATACTGCCGATATAGCGTGCGCCCGCGCCAACAGAGATATCGTCGGTTGCCTGATATTGGCTCCATAAGGTGAAGGCGTGCTCCGGGGTATACGGCAGCGATGAGGAACCATCCTGGGCAACATCTTTGCCGTTTTTGATGGTTGCTTTTTGCTGGGTATAGCCGCCAATCACCTGCCACGCGGGAGTGATATTCCCGGCCACGGATATCTCATAGCCTTCGACGCGTTTCTTACCGTATTGCGAGTAAGTTCCGTCATCATTTTGCTCAACTTCATTTTCGATATCAGTGCGGAACAGCGCGGCGGTGAGCAACAGACGTTTATCCAGAACCTGCCATTTGGTGCCAATCTCGCTGGTGTTGGCTTTTTGCGGTTTAAAATCGGTGCGGTTGGCACTGTTACCGCTGCCAGACTGCGCAAGGGCGAAGTTGTTGCCGCCCGGAGGCTGCTGGGAAACGGCATAGTTAATATAGACATTGCCGTTTTCCGTCAGGTGATACAGCGCCCCGGCTTTCCAGTTCATCAGATTGCCCGACTTGGCGGTGTCGACGGTGGTGACCGGAGAACCTTTTGCCACACCAGTTGGGCAGGTGATGGCACCGCGTCCGCTGCCGCCGCAGGCGGTGGCACTGTCATATTCAGTATGATAATTATCCAGACGGATCCCGCCGTTCAGCTCAAAATCACGGGTGATTTGCAGCGTATCAAAGGCGTAAATTGCGAAGGTATCCGTCTGACCATTGGCGTTTGCGCCGTTGCGCGTCAGGCCGCCGGGATGAATGCTGCTGTCAGGATGATAAATATTTACCGCGGGTAACGTCACCGGATTAACGCCGTAGTTAGTCTGCGTTTCACGGGTAAATTCCACGCCGGTACTGACATCATGACCGATAGAACCGGTATAGAACGTCGAGGTCAGGTTGGTCTGGTTGGTGAGAATTTTATTACTCACATCTTTGGTATTCGCCGTGCGTGACCAGGTCCAGCTATTCACATCGCTGGTGGGCTGAGTAATATTCGACGCCCCGCCCATAATCGCCGTCATCAGGTAATCCTGCTTTACGCGCGACCAACGGGTAGTATTGCGAATGGTGGTGTTATCGTTGATGTCGTGCTCAAAACGCATGGTGGCGGTGTCGGTGGTCGAATCGTCGTAATCGGAATCCGTGCCGTAAAAGTTATGAGTATCAACTTTTCCGGAATGATTCAGGGCCGCCGTTCCCGCAGATGGGGCAGAATAGCCCGGCAAACCGATGGTCGGAATGCCGCCGTCTGGCGTGTTGTGCTGGGTGACATGCATATAATTAAGATACAAACGATTCGCTGTACCAAGGCCAAAAGCGACAGAAGGGGCGACGCCGTAACGCTCATTTTTGACTTTGTCGCGTCCGGCATCGTGCGTTTTTTCGCCCATTACATTCAGGCGCACCGCGGTGGTATCACCAATGACCTGATTGACGTCCAGCGTGCCGCGGCGGAACCAGGCGCTGCCAATACTGGCGGAGGCGTCAATGCCGGAATCATTGCGCGGCTGCTTGCTGATCATATTGATCGAGCCTGTCGGTGCGCTGCGCCCGTAGTCGGTGCCGGACGGCCCTTTAATCACTTCGACCTGCTCGGTATTGAAGGTGTCGCGCGAGACGCTGCCGATATCGCGAATGCCATCAATATAAATACTGTTAGAGGTATCGGCACCACGCATATAAATGGCGTCGCCAGTGGTGGAGTTACCGTTCTCACCCGCAAAAAACGCACCCACGCCGGGGACGTTTTTGAGCGCGTCGGTAAGGTTGGTTGCGCCCTGATCTTTAATCACTTGTTCAGAAATTACCGTCATCGTGCGGGTAGTATCCGCTACCGGACGCGAGAATTTCGGATCGGCAGATTGTTGTGGCGCATAAAGCGAAGGCGTTGATGCTTCGACAACCAGCGTGTCATCCGCGTTAGTTTGCCCTTCGGCGGCGAGTGCCTGAGCCACAGGCGTGATGCCAATACAAAGACCGGCAAAGAACGTGAGCGAATGAAATTGTCTGGCAGGGAAATTGCGATTGTTTTCCATTTTGCAGGTGACTTTTTCTTATATGTTGAAATTTTCACTGCCACGAGAAAGCCTCTCTGCGGATGCGATGCCACTGTTAATCCCGTGATAGTGCTCGTGAAAGTGATAATAATTTTGATAAGCATTATCACTTGGAGCGATTTTCTATCACCCATTGCGCGAAAAAGAAATACATTTATTTACATTGAGTTCATATTTGATGTTTTTTGATTACAAAACAGACGAAAACTGCATCCAGAGGCGAATGCAGTTACGTTGGTGGGGTTATTTGTAGATGGTTGCAGTACCGAACATCTGGTCATTTCCGCCTGCGGAATTAATGACATAACCTTTCGCGCCTTGTTCGCGCGCTTTTTCTGCCAGTTTATCCTCCAGATCGCTTAGGTTTGATGCGCCAGTTGCCGAAACGGTACCGGCGGGCCGTAGCTGACCGCTGTCCAGGTTACTCATCGGTTGCGCGGCATAAGCCGTGAGAGAGATTCCGCTCAGGACGGTGGCAATCAGTAGTGTGAGGCACTTTTTCATAATGACATCCTCATAAATACAACGGGTAGTGCCTGATAAGTGTAGGTCGCCTGCGCGATGCAAATGACGCAAAAAATTGACAGAGATGTGCTTATTTTTTGAACGATATATTTTTACAAAATAAGACAAATCAATGACATGCATAATGCTGATTTTTATGATGAATTGCCATAAACCATAGCCATGTTAAGGTTTTGGGGAATGATAAACGCAGCCAGATATTTACCCTGTCGCGTTATGCGGGTATCTTACGCCGCTGCTTAAAGGAGAATGCTATGTCCGCCCAGAAACCGGGGTTGCATCCGCGCAACCGTCATCACAGCCGCTACGATCTCGCCACGCTTTGTCAGGTCAATCCTGAACTCAGGCAATTCCTCACGCTTACACCCGCCGGGGAGCAAAGCGTAGACTTTGCCAATCCGCTGGCGGTGAAGGCGCTCAATAAGGCGTTGCTGGCCCATTTTTACGCCGTAGCGAACTGGGATATCCCCGACGGTTTTCTCTGCCCACCAGTACCGGGCCGGGCGGATTATATTCATCACCTTGCCGATTTACTGGCAGAAGCAAGCGGAACAATTCCAGCGAATGCCAGCATTCTGGATATCGGCGTTGGTGCGAACTGTATTTATCCGCTGATTGGCGTACATGAATATGGCTGGCGTTTTACCGGTAGTGAAACCAGCAGCCAGGCGTTAAGCAGTGCGCAGGCGATTATCAGTTCTAATCCGGGGCTTAACCGCGCCATTCGTCTGCGTCGGCAAAAAGAGAGTGGGGCGATTTTTAACGGCATCATCCATAAAAACGAGCAATACGACGCGACCTTGTGTAACCCGCCATTCCACGATTCCGCCGCTGCGGCACGGGCAGGTAGTGAGCGTAAACGCCGTAACCTGGGGCTGAACAAAGACGATGCACTGAACTTTGGCGGCCAGCAACAGGAGTTGTGGTGTGAAGGCGGTGAAGTCACCTTTATCAAAAAGATGATTGAAGAGAGCAAAGGCTTCGCGAAGCAGGTGATGTGGTTTACATCACTGGTATCTCGTGGTGAAAACTTACCGCCGTTGTATCGTGCCCTGACGGACGTGGGCGCGGTGAAGGTGGTTAAAAAAGAGATGGCCCAGGGGCAAAAGCAGAGTCGCTTTATTGCCTGGACCTTTATGAACGACGAGCAGCGCCGCCGTTTTGTCAATCGCCAGCGTTAAAGCGTTGGTTCCCCCGGCGGTAACGGTTCAGCCGGGGTCGCGCCCGGAGCAGGCAGCACCTGATAAGTCTGCACTGGCGCGCGAACGCCCGCCAGGTCGAAATGTTTTTTCACCTGGCTGTCGAGGGCAAAGCGTACCGTCCACTGTTTGAGTGGCAGCGTGGTGAACGAAACACGCAGTGTAAACGCGGTATTGCTTAAGCCGACAATCCCGGCAAAATTCGGTTCACCAATAATCAGCCCGCGAATTTCTTCGTTTTCCATTAATTCCGCTACCGCATCTTTCAGTGCCTGATTGGCTTTATCAGCATCTTCATGGCGATCAACATCATAATTTGCCACCACCGAACCAATGCCGCGGACAAAGTTAGCAAAGGTGGTTATCGAAGACCACGGAATGATGTGATACGCCCCGGTATCCTGTCGTACGCCCACGGAGCGAATCGACATCCGTTCCACTGTGCCGGTCAACGGCCCGATAGTCACCAAATCTCCAGTGTTCATGCCGTTTTCAAACTGAATAAATACCCCGGTGATAATATCTTTCACCAGCGTTTGCGAACCAAACGAGATAGCCAGACCTAATGCCCCGGCACCTGCCAGCAATGGCGCGATATTGACGCCGATTTCCGACAACACAATCATGATGGTGATGGTACTGATAATCACCGCCAGCGCGTTACGAAACAGCGTAAGCAGGGTACGCGTGCGGGCGCTGGGTAGCGGGCGGCCATGAATATCCGAAGCCAGCCGGTTTTCGATCAAACTGGCGAGCACCGTCCAGCCAACCGCCGAGAAGAAAAGAATGAGTGCGATACGGATCAGGATATCTACGGTTTTCTGCCCCGCGCCGTTTTGCAGCCAGTTCCAGAAATCGAACAATCCCCATGCGCTCAACAGCAACATTACCGCCACGCAGACTGTCAGAATACGCGCCGTTTTCAGCGCCGCCGACAGCCAGCCATTCAACCGTTTTTGCAGCTCCGGATAGTTACGCTGAGTATGTGGCGAGAGAGTGATGGTTTTCGCCAGCCAGCGGGAAAACATACCGGAAACAAACGCTGCGATACCAATAATCGCCAGGCTGCGCACCGTTGCACCCATCATAAATTTCAGGCTGTTGCCCGGATCGAACAACGAAAAGAAAAACAGCACGATAAAATAGGCGCTTGCCAGCCAGTGCCACACCAGCGCAAAGGCGCGGATAAACAGGCTGAAAAAGGCCAGCGAATGCTCCGCGAAGTTGAGCAAATGCTGGGTAATCTCTTTTTTATTACGAAAGATCAGGTACAACGCCCAGACGGTCATGCACAGCATAATGATGACGTTCGCCAGCGCACCTATCTGTACATTCACCTGATTAGAGATAATCGGCACGGCCACAATCAGGCCATAACCTATCAAACTGCTTAACCAGCTCAGGCGACGACTCCAGTAACGGGCGCTCTCGTCCTGAATCGTGAACGGGCGCAGCTCCGCCACGTTTGGGCAAAAAATCAGGCGTAGTACGGCTTTGAAAAATTCAATGAGGGCAAAGGCGTTGAGAAACAAACTTTGTTGGAAAGCGATGGTGCGACTGCCTGCATTCAGGTTGTCGCTTAATACCTGGCCGACAAATAATGTCAGGGCCAGTAACAGCAGGTCGATAATAAACGCCCCGATAATCATCGCCGGAAGCTGCAACCAGTTGCTGCGCTCACGATTTTTTTGCCGCGCCCACTGACCCATTTTGCGATACAGCGGCAGTGCGCACAGGCGAATCAGCCAGTAAAAACCAAACACTAATACCGCTAACATTGAAAAATGGGTCAGCGCATTGCTGAAGGTTTGTGGATTAAACGGCTTATGCGGGGAGCCGGTGATATTGCGATAAAGTTGCCCGAAGCGGGCGGAAAGGGCTTCACCATAATGGCGGCTGACTTCGGTGACCTTTTGCAGCACGGTTTGCTCTTCGACCAGCGTCGGCGGCACTATTTTTGGTACCGGTTCAGCAGGGGGCGTAGCGGCAACGGTGCGCAACTGGTCGATCAACTCTTTACGCGAGGTGTCATTATCCAGCACATCCGCCAGTGCGCCATAGGCCGCTTTTTTTTGTTCGATATCCGGTTCCGGGGCCGGTTCAGTCGTTGAGTCCGTTGTCGTTGTGGTTGTAACGCCGGGTATGGATACCGCGTGGGCAGGTGCGCCCAGCAGGCAGAAGAGGATGAACAGGATCCACCGCATGACTCCTCCAGTGAGAAAATAGAGCAAAAAGATAAGTATAGATGCTGGAGGAGGGGCGATTTTAAATGAGAGGAATCTGGTGTGCCTCCCTTTCGGGTGAAAGGGAGGAAGGGATATTAAGCAGGTTGCTGACAACGTGCGGGCTTTTTTGCCGGATGCGGCGTGAACGCCTTATCCGTCCTACAAGTTCATGCAATTTTAATAAGTTGCCAGATATCCTGTAGGCCTGATAAGCGTAGCGCATCAGGCAATGTGTCTTATTAAGAGACGTGCTGCAAAAATTCCTGCAAGCGCTGGCTCGGCGGGTTCTTGATCAACACCTGCGGATTGCCATCTTCCGCAATCCGGCCTTTGTCGATAAAGATCAGCCGCGAAGCTACTTTCTCGGCAAAACCGATTTCGTGGGTCACGATCACCATCGTCATCCCTTCTTCAGCCAGATCCTGCATAACCTTCAGCACTTCATGGCGCAGTTCCGGGTCAAGAGCGGAAGTCGGTTCATCAAACAGCATCATTTTCGGCTTCACCGCCAGCGCGCGGGCAATCGCCACACGCTGCTGTTGACCACCAGAAAGTTCGGAAGGGTAGTGATGTGCACGTTCTGCCAGACCGACTTTCGCCAGCAGCTCACGTGCCAGTTTTTCCGCCTCTTCTTTGTTCGCGCCACGCACGCGTAGCGGGCCAAACATGACGTTTTCCAGCGCCGTCAGATGCGGGAAGAGGTAAAACTGCTGGAACACCATACCTGCTTCCTGGCGAATCAGGCGCTCGTCAACTTTCGGATCGTTAACCTTCAGGCCATCGACAATCAGATCGCCGGAGGTGATTTCTTCCAGTTTGTTGATGCAGCGCAGCAGGGTCGATTTACCGGAACCGGACGGCCCGATAATCACCACGACTTCGCCCTGGGCAATGTTCAAATCGATATTGTGCAGCACCTGGGTTGGGCCAAAGTGCTTGGAGACGTTTTTAAATTCAATCACAGGATTTTCATCCTTCTTTCCAGACGACGCAGAATAAAGCTCAGCACCAGGGTAATAATCAGATAGAACACCGCCACGGCGCTCCAGATCTCAAGGGCGCGGAAGTTACCGGCAATAATTTCTTGCCCCTGACGGGTCAGTTCCGCCACGCCGATCACAATAAACAGCGAGGTGTCTTTAATGCTGATGATCCACTGGTTACCCAGCGGCGGCAGCATACGACGCAGTGCCAGCGGTAAAATGACGTAGCGAATGGTTTCCCAACGTGAAAGACCGAGCGCCAGTCCTGCTTCACGAAAACCTTTGTGGATAGACAGCACCGCACCACGCGTGATTTCCGCAATATACGCGCCGGAGTTGATCATGATGGTGACCACCGCCGCAGTAAATGGGTCGATGCGTAAGTCGTTAAACGCCATCGGCAGGGCGAAATAAATAAACATCACCTGGACGACGATAGGTGTGCCGCGGATCACTTCAATAAAGACCAGCGCGACGTGGTTGGCTATCCAACCTCCGAAGGTGCGTGCAAAACCTGCCAGCAATCCGATTACCAGACCGCCTGCCAGACCGAGGACCGAAATCCACAGGGTCATTTTGGCACCTTCAATCAGAAGCGGAATGGCAGGCCAGATGGCACTCCAGTCAAACTGCATATGTTGTTCCTGTTACCGTGGTGTAAATAATCAAATTCAGGGTAATTAATGGCCCCGGAGCGGGTTTGCGCCCCTCACCCTAATCCTCTCCCCATAGGGGAGAGGGAACTGCCAGTGCGTTTTACAGGTGTAGCGTTATTATTTCGGTTCAGTACCGAACCATTTTTTGTAGATTTCGTTGTAAGTTCCGTTCTCGCGCAGGGTTTTCAACGCGCCGTTGACTTTGTCACGCAGCTCGTCGCTACCTTTCGGGAACGCAATACCGTATTGCTGCGCTTCCAGAGAGTCACCTACCGCTTTGAACTGACCGTTACCGGCGGTTTTGATGAAGTACAGAATGTTTGGCGTATCGTGCAGAACGGCGTCTGCGCGGTTGGTGCCCAGTTCCATATAGGCGTTATCGATGTTCGGGAACTGACGCAGATCTTTAGTTTTGATGTTTGCTTTCGCGTAATCAACGGAGCCAGTACCGCTCTTCACAGCAACCACTTTCCCGTCGAGATCTTTCACGCTTTTCACATCGTTATTGTTAGCTTTCACCATCACTAACAGGCCGCTTTTGTAGTAGCCGTCAGAGAAATCGATCGCTTTTTTACGCTCGTCGGTGATGGTAATGCCCGCCAGCGCCAGATCGACGTTTTTGGTTTGCAGTGCCGGAATGATCCCACTGAAATCCATCGGCTTCAGTTCGTAATCCAGCTTCAGCTCTTTAGCGATGGCAGCCCACAGATCAACGTCAAAGCCCACATATTTATCGCCCTGTTTAAATTCAAACGGAACGAAGGCGGTATCCGTCGCGACAACTAATTTTTTATCCGCGGCATGAGAAGAAACCGCAAAAGCCAGGGTCAGTGCAGCCAGTGAAACTTTTAATACAGACTTCATAGCATTTCCTTTTTTCTATCCACGGGACGATCCCCTGCGTGACATTCACATATATGAAAAAATCGTGCCAGTTTTGCAACTCCTTGATTTTTCGAGATGCGGCAAAAACGTGATGCACGATTTATAGGGCAATACCCTGAAGATGCACCATTCTGGGGCACCAATCTGGTGCGCTAAAATTGTGCACTCAACACAGTGATTATTTAGCGTAAAACCTGATGAAAAAACAATCTTTATGTAACGATTGTGTGATGATGTGGATACAAAAAATTTACTTAATCAACTGGAGATAGCAGATGGATGCACTAAATAAGTGCGTTGAGGTGGGCTGCAAAACAAAACGGCCTCCTGTCAGGAAGCCGCTTTTATCGGGTACTAAAGTTCTGCACCATCAGCGATGGATTTATTCGATGTTAGACTCGATAAACCACAGGAATTTATCCAGGTCGCGAGACGCGGCGGTCAGGATATCTGCGGTGTCGTCATCTTTCGCTTCGCCAATCGCTTTGCGTACGTCATTAGCGACGATTGCGTAACGGTCAGCCAGTTCTTTCAGGTGATCCTGAACGTTGTGGATGTCCAGCGGGTAACTTTTCAGCGGGGTTTTGCTGTTGATAACTTGAGTGGTCCCCAGAGCTACACCGCCCAGCTGCACTGCACGTTCTGCCATGGTATCCAGATGATCGATCAGTGCGGTGCGGAAGCCATCCAGCATTTCATGTACGGCAATGAAGTTAGCGCCGCGCATGTTCCAGTGCGCTTGTTTGGTAATCAAAGAAAGATCAATAAACTGGATAACCTGGCGATTCAGCAACTCTACTGTTGCTTTTTTCTCGCTGTCGGAGACATCGTTGCGGGTATAAAGCAGATTGGTCGCTTTTGATTTAACTAATTTAGCGGTACTCATAATTTCATATCCTCTTGATGTTATGTCCCAGTAATTAACGAGACTAAGTATAGCACCGGCTATGTGTTCCGCTATTCTGGCTGTTCCTATCACACTAATAGTGGTAACAAGCGTGAAAAACAAAACTAATAAAGATTCAATGAGTTAGATATATTGATAAGAACAATTCTTATTTATCTGCTCGCCAGGAGTTTTCGGAATAAATATGCTTTTGCATAATTCGATATATAAAGACGGTGTAGAGGAAAAGTAGCGAGAAATTCTGCATGGTTATGCATAACCATGCAGAAATGTAAATTTAATTAATGTCTAATTCTTTTATTTTGCTCTCTTTGCGTACTGTCAGCGTAGACCCCATTGAAGCGGCGATGATAGCGCCGAGCGCCAGTAGCTGTATGGGTGTCAGTGTTTCTCCGAGGAAAATCATCCCGGAAACGGCAGCCAGCGCCGGTTCCATGCTCATCAGCGTACCAAATGTCCGTGTTGGCAAACGGGTGAGGGCAATCATTTCCAGCGAATAAGGCAGAGCGGTCGAGAGAATAGCGACAGCCAGACCCAATGGAATAACCGACCAGTGCCAGAGTGCTTCACCAGCCTGAAGCGCTCCAATTGGCACGAAAATTAACGCTGCAATCAACGAACCAATTGCCACCGTCGCAGGGCCATGTTCCGCTCCTGCGCGTTGCCCACTTAAAATGTAAATAGCCCAACAAGCCCCGGCCCCCAGTGCCAGCGCACAGCCGGTTAAATCGACATGGGAAACGTCTTGCCCCAGCGGTAGCAGGAACCACAGACCAAGAACCGCCAGCACAACCCAGACGAAATCTACCGGGCGACGAGAAGAGAACAGCGCCACCGCCAGTGGTCCGGTGAACTCCAGCGCCACCGCAATACCCAGCGGTACTGTCTGAATAGAAAGATAAAAAAGATAATTCATCCCACCCAGCGAAACGCCGTAAAACAACAGCGGTAACCGTTGCTCTTTGGCAAAGCGCAGTCGCCATGGCTTAAAGAACGCGATGAGGATCAGCGTTCCTAATGCCAGACGCAGCGCAGTGACACCCGGTGCGCCCACCAGAGGAAAAAGTGACTTAGCTAACGAGGCTCCACCCTGAATAGACGCCATGGCAACGAGCAATATGACTATTGGTAACCAGACCGGCATTTTACGTAATGAACCAGGCATCCTTTCTCCCACAAATATCTAGACTTAAGTAAAGCGTGGAGTGTACTGGATATACCCAATGCTGGTTGAGCATTTGTTGAAAAAATTTTCCCCCGTTTTGACTAAAATGCGCCAGGATTGATGGAATCATTAGTCTGGTGATTAGGAATAATCTGGATGAATGACAGGGAAAACATGCGTAATACTTACGCAGTTCTCTGAAAAAGTGATTTAAATTTAGATGGATAGCGGTGTATGGAAACGTTCTGTTACATGAAATGGCCCGTTAGACATCACAAATCGCGAAGAGTTTCCCATTAATTTTTGATATATTTAAAACTTAGGACTTATTTGAATCACATTTGAGGTGGTTATGAAAAAAATTGCATGTCTTTCAGCACTGGCCGCAGTTCTGGCTTTCACCGCAGGTACTTCCGTAGCTGCGACTTCTACTGTAACTGGCGGTTACGCACAGAGCGACGCTCAGGGCCAAATGAACAAAATGGGCGGTTTCAACCTGAAATACCGCTATGAAGAAGACAACAGCCCGCTGGGTGTGATCGGTTCTTTCACTTACACCGAGAAAAGCCGTACTGCAAGCTCTGGTGACTACAACAAAAACCAGTACTACGGCATCACTGCTGGTCCGGCTTACCGCATTAACGACTGGGCAAGCATCTACGGTGTAGTGGGTGTGGGTTATGGTAAATTCCAGACCACTGAATACCCGACCTACAAACACGACACCAGCGACTACGGTTTCTCCTACGGTGCGGGTCTGCAGTTCAACCCGATGGAAAACGTTGCTCTGGACTTCTCTTACGAGCAGAGCCGTATTCGTAGCGTTGACGTAGGCACCTGGATTGCCGGTGTTGGTTACCGCTTCTAATCACTTTGGTGATATAAAAAATCCGCCTCTCGGGGCGGATTTTTGTTTTTAAGGTTTCGGGTCGAAAATATCGGTTCCGAGATGGTTGTAATCCACCTTCTGTAACTGGAAGTTGGTGATGTATATCGGCCCGGCTTTCTTCTCAGATATAAACGGGTATTTGATGTTAATTTCCTTCGCTTTAATCCCCGTCCACTGGGAGAAAAAGCCTAAGAAGTCATTGGCTGAGCGGCGGGCTTTAATCACACGATGCGCTTTATCGTCGCTGGAAATGACCATAAAAGGCACCTGGAAATTTTGCTGATATTTATCATCATGGGCAAGGTATTGCACGTCTTTACCGCGCTCTTTAAAGGCCAGACCGTGGTCAGAAAAGTAAACCAGCGAGAAGCTGCTGCCGCTGTTGCGTAACTGATCGTACAGCTTGCGCAGTAAATCGTCCGTTTGCGTCATGGTATAGAGATAGCACGACGTTTCTTTCGATTGCACAAAGGTTTCGTATTTTCCTTGTGTCCTGTCGCAGGCCTGCGGATGTGAGCCCATCAGATGTAGAACAATCAGCTGCGGTTGCGAGTGCTCTTGCGCCAGCACTTGAGCGGTCATATCCAGTAACGCTTCGTCTTTGGTGTTTTTATCTGCTTCAAAATTACCTTCTTTCAGGAAGTACACTTCATCTGCTCGTTTGGCGATGCTGGCGATAGCGGTATCGTATTCGCCGATTTGACCCTGGTTGGAAAACCACCAGGTCTGGAAGCCCGCGCGATTTGCCAGGGTGACAAAGTTATCCTGAAACTGTGGTTTGCCATCGACAACGCGATTGAGCGTTAAGCCAAGCGATTTCTGCGTGGAGCCACTGGCGGCAATGTAGTCAGCAAATATCAAACCGTTAACGCTGCTGGCAAACGGGGTATTGTCCCAGTGACCGCCAAAGGCACCGAGGGCATCGCGACGCGCGCTTTCACCGATCACCACCACATAGGTCTGATACTTCGGCTTAACGGCAGTGACCGTCCAGGTATCTTTCATTCCGGAAAGTTTTGCCATCCGTTCTTGCTCTTCAATCACCTCGTTATTATTGACGATGACATCCTTAGCAAAACGAAATACCGGATAGCCAGTATCTTTCAGTTTAAATACGCCACCCCAGGCCAGGTTTTGCACGGGAGCAACAAAAAATGTCGCCACACTGAATACCAGACACAGGCTGTCGAAGGTATTCCAGCGCGCTTTTTCATTCTCTTTTTTTCGCCTGATTGCTATTACGCCGAGCGCAAAAATAAATAAGCCGACCAGGTAGCTGTACCACGGAAAAATCGTCAGGATTTCGGTCGACTCTTCCATATTGGTGGAGTGCAATGCCAGCAATGTATTGAAATTAGGCGCGCCGTAGGCCTGAGCAAAAGGGAAATAACAAGCCGCCACCAGCGAACTGACACCGACCAGAACTTTTTGTACGCGAGGCAATGTTCGCCATAGCAAAAGCAAAATAGCCGTAAACGCAGCGGTGTAGAGCAAACTGAAGGGGTAACCTAAGCCGAGGTTAATTAATAGCGACTGTAAAAAGTAGAACGCAGTCCACGGGCTAAATACCCGGCTACGGGTAACAAGCGATTCTTTGAGGGTTAAATTCATATGCCACTATCGTAACAAACGCCATGTGCTTACCCTGGCGTCAAGGGTCAATACCTGCAAGAGTGCGTGAAGAGTGGAAAGGGGTCCGCATCCGCGAGCCGCAATATACGCAGGGCTGCAAGAAGATAGAGCGAGCCGCCGTTCAGGTCAACTACTGACGAACAAATCTTTTGCGAAGGGGATTGCAAATCCGACAAAAAGTGGGGTTTTTCAGACCAAAACGCGTTATGCCTGCATGAAAGCAGGAGTGAAGCGGCGTACCGCGACGCCGCTATTTATCGGAAGGTTTATCTTGCTGCGGTTTGTTGTTGACCATATCGCACAACATAGAGAGCAGCATTAACCGTACTTTAAAGGGAGAATGACTAAACACGCGCATACACCTCTTGAACTCATTCATAAGACCTCCTGACTTGCTAATCCCGTCGATCCTTGAGGGATGATTGCATTACATACAGATATAGCACAGGCTATATTATATAGCTATTGCTAAAACGTTAATTTTTTGTACCTTCGCAACTCTGGTTTACAATGTGCGCACGAAATGAGAACGCTATGTATGCGTCACCATAATGAGGAAGCACAATGAGTCGTCGCGCAGGTACGCCAACAGCAAAAAAAGTGACGCAGTTAGTGAACGTGGAAGAGCACGTTGAAGGGTTCCGCCAGGTCAGAGAGGCGCATCGGCGCGAGCTTATTGATGATTACGTTGAGCTGATTTCTGACTTGATCAGGGAAGTGGGGGAAGCTCGTCAGGTGGACATGGCTGCTCGTCTGGGAGTTTCGCAACCGACGGTGGCTAAAATGCTTAAGCGGCTGGCAACCATGGGGCTGATTGAAATGATCCCCTGGCGTGGCGTGTTTTTAACGGCAGAAGGAGAGAAGCTGGCGCAGGAAAGCCGCGAGCGACATCAGATAGTCGAAAATTTCTTGTTGGTGTTGGGCGTCAGTCCGGAAATCGCCCGTCGCGACGCGGAAGGCATGGAGCACCATGTTAGTGAAGAGACGCTCGACGCTTTTCGTTTGTTTACCCAGAAACACGGTGCCAAATGAGCCTGCCTTTTTTACGCACGCTGCAAGGCGATCGTTTTTTTCAGTTATTAATTCTTGTTGGTATCGGATTAAGCTTTTTCGTGCCCTTTGCACCGAAATCCTGGCCTGCTGCTATCGACTGGCACACCATCATCACCTTAAGCGGCCTGATGCTGCTGACCAAAGGTGTGGAGTTAAGCGGTTATTTTGATGTGCTGGGGCGCAAAATGGTGCGCCGCTTTGCTACGGAGCGTCGGCTGGCGATGTTTATGGTGCTGGCGGCGGCGCTGCTTTCTACCTTTCTGACCAACGATGTCGCGCTGTTTATTGTTGTTCCGCTGACTATCACGCTAAAAAGACTGTGTGAGATCCCGGTTAATCGGCTGATTATTTTTGAGGCGCTGGCAGTCAACGCTGGTTCGCTACTGACGCCAATTGGCAACCCGCAAAATATTCTTATCTGGGGACGTTCTGGTCTTTCGTTTGCCGGATTTATTGCCCAAATGGCACCGCTGGCTGGCGCAATGATGCTGACGCTCCTGCTCCTGTGCTGGTGTTGTTTCCCTGGAAAGGCGCTGCAATACCATACGGGGGTGCAAACACCGGAGTGGAAACCGCGGCTGGTGTGGAGTTGTCTGGGGCTGTATATCGTCTTTCTGACGGCGCTGGAGTTCAAACAAGAGCTGTGGGGACTGGTGATTGTGGCGGCAGGCTTTGCGCTGCTGGCACGTCGCGTGGTGCTCAGTGTGGACTGGACGCTGCTGCTGGTGTTTATGGCGATGTTTATCGACGTCCATTTACTGACCCAGCTTCCAGCGTTGCAAGGCGTGTTGGGTAACGTGAGTCATCTATCTGAACCCGGGTTATGGTTAACGGCAATCGGTTTATCGCAGGTGATCAGTAACGTGCCGAGTACCATATTGTTGCTGAACTATGTGCCGCCGTCTTTATTACTGGTATGGGCGGTAAACGTAGGTGGCTTTGGGTTATTACCCGGATCGCTGGCAAATTTGATTGCGCTACGTATGGCGAACGATCGCCGCATCTGGTGGCGTTTCCATCTCTATTCAATACCGATGCTGTTGTGGGCGGCGTTGGTGGGATATGTTTTGTTAGTTATACTCCCGGCCAACTAGGGTCTGGCAAATAAAAAAGGCGGATTATGAGTCCGCCTTTTGCTTTAAGTTTTGAAGATTAATTCAGACGAACCGGCATCCCGGAGCGGTTTTTAATCGCTTCATCAAGAACAACCTGGTCAACATCTGGCTGACCGGTCACTGTCTGCACGCTCTTCGTCAGGGTAATTGGCACAATTTCCTGACCTTCAAACTGGGCTTCGGTGGTAGACAGCGGGTTATGGACTTCAATATAACGGCTGCCGTCTGGCTCGGTGGTCGCTTTTACCGGCTCATCAATAAACTGTACGCGGGTACCGACCGGTACTTTCTCGAACAGGAATTTGATGTCTTCGTTACGCAGACGCACACAACCATGACTTACACGCAGGCCGATACCGAAGTTGGCGTTGGTGCCATGGATAGCATACAGGCGACCGATATAGAGTGCATACAGCCCCATCGGGTTATCCGGACCTGCCGGAACGACAGCCGGAAGCGGTTCGCCCGCAGCGCGGTACTCTGCGTGCATTTTGGCGGTCGGCGTCCAGGTCGGGCCTGCTTTTTTACGCTCAACTTTGGTGGTCCAGTTGATAGGCGTATCTTTGCCTAACTGACCAATGCCGATCGGCAGCACGATAACGGTGTTGGTCCCTTTCGGATAGTAATAAAGACGCATCTCAGCACTGTTAATGACGATGCCTTCATGAACGGTATCCGGCAGGATCAGCTGCTGCGGAATGTTCAGTACAGTACCGCCTTTCGGCAGGAAGGTATCCACACCCGGGTTCGCTTCCATCATATTGGAAAGCCCCATCTGGTACTCGGCGGCAAAATACTCCAGCGGCTGAGTGTTACCTTCAGGAATGGTGATCACCTGATTCTGACCAACCAGGCGACTCCCGTCGGTTGGCAGAGGATAAGTTACCGCAGAGGCGGTACTGCAAAAGCCGACAACAGCGAAGGCCGCTGCGAATAATGTTTTCAATTTCATATTCATGTTAAGCGAGATTTTGTGCCTGGCAGGCCATTGGGTTGAGAATATTAGAGTATTGGAAGCGCATTATAAGTTCATTCCAGCTCACAGTGAAATCAGATGTGTACGAAATCACATTTTTTGCCTTTGGCTTGAGTGTAGACCTTAAACGAGGAGCAGGATCTTCTTTCAGACTTATGGCATAATGCGCGGTTTGTCATATCTCTTTTCAGGATACGCCTGTGTTAGTTTCCAGTAACGTCACCATGCAGTTCGGCAGTAAGCCGTTGTTTGAAAACATTTCCGTCAAATTTGGCGGCGGCAACCGTTACGGCCTGATTGGCGCGAACGGTAGTGGTAAATCCACCTTTATGAAGATCCTCGGCGGCGACTTAGAGCCGACTTTGGGTAACGTTTCCCTCGATCCCAACGAGCGCATTGGTAAGCTGCGTCAGGATCAGTTTGCCTTTGAAGAGTTCACTGTGCTGGATACGGTGATCATGGGGCATAAAGAGTTGTGGGAAGTGAAGCAGGAGCGTGACCGCATCTATGCTTTGCCGGAAATGAGTGAGGAAGACGGCTATAAAGTGGCCGATCTGGAAGTTAAATACGGCGAAATGGACGGTTACTCTGCGGAAGCTCGCGCCGGTGAATTGTTGCTTGGCGTGGGAATTCCAGTGGAACAGCACTACGGCCCGATGAGTGAAGTTGCTCCTGGCTGGAAGCTGCGTGTGCTTCTGGCGCAGGCGCTGTTTGCTGATCCGGATATTCTCCTGCTCGACGAACCGACCAATAACCTCGACATCGACACCATTCGCTGGCTGGAACAGGTGCTGAACGAGCGTGACAGCACCATGATCATCATCTCGCACGACCGTCACTTCCTTAACATGGTTTGTACCCACATGGCGGATCTGGATTACGGCGAGCTGCGCGTTTATCCGGGTAACTACGATGAGTACATGACGGCGGCGACCCAGGCGCGTGAACGTCTGCTGGCCGATAACGCCAAGAAGAAAGCGCAGATTGCTGAGTTGCAATCTTTCGTTAGCCGCTTTAGCGCCAACGCCTCGAAATCTCGCCAGGCAACTTCGCGCGCGCGCCAGATTGATAAAATCAAACTGGAAGAGGTGAAAGCCTCCAGCCGTCAGAACCCGTTCATCCGTTTTGAACAGGATAAGAAACTGTTCCGTAACGCGCTGGAAGTGGAAGGTCTGACCAAAGGGTTTGATAACGGTCCACTGTTTAAAAATCTCAACCTGCTGCTGGAGGTCGGTGAAAAACTGGCGGTACTGGGTACCAACGGCGTCGGTAAATCAACGCTGCTGAAAACGCTGGTGGGCGATCTGCAACCGGACAGCGGCACCGTAAAATGGTCTGAAAACGCGCGCATTGGTTACTATGCTCAGGACCACGAATATGAGTTTGAAAATGATCTGACCGTGTTCGAATGGATGAGCCAGTGGAAGCAGGAAGGCGATGACGAGCAGGCGGTACGCAGCATTCTCGGTCGTTTGCTGTTCAGCCAGGACGACATCAAAAAGCCAGCTAAAGTGCTTTCCGGTGGGGAAAAAGGGCGGATGCTGTTTGGTAAGTTAATGATGCAGAAGCCGAACATTCTGATCATGGACGAACCGACCAACCACCTGGATATGGAATCCATTGAGTCGCTGAACATGGCACTGGAACTGTATCAGGGCACGCTGATCTTTGTTTCACACGACCGTGAGTTCGTAAGCTCCCTGGCGACCCGCATTCTGGAAATCACCCCGGAACGCGTGATCGACTTTAGCGGTAATTACGAAGATTACCTGCGTAGTAAAGGGATCGAGTAAGTGATTATCCGTCACCCCGATACTGTCGGGGTGACGGCGGCTGATGACAAATGCAAAATAGCCTGATGCGCTACGCTTATCAGGCCTACGCAGTACCTGCAATATATTGAATCTGCAGGACTTTGTAGGCCGGATAAGGCGTTAACGCCGCATCAGGCATTAACAAAGCGCATTTGTCAGCAATCTGAGTAACGTCGAATCGATTTTCTTAATCCCACATCAATTCACTTCCATTAATTCTCAAACATCCATGCCCAACGCTCGCTTACCGTGAATGTTGAGGTCGGCAAGCGTAAAGCGTCCTTCCCAGTTTGTTTCATAGTCCTCGCGCGGGAAGTCGCCCGGCGATGCGCCTTTTTCCAGTGCGGCCTTCACCTTGTGCGCGTAGGCAAGATTTTTCTCGCACATCGGTGCCGCAGGAATGTACATCACGTTGCCCCAACCTTGTTGATTTTCAACGGGGGCAACGGAATGGATGACGTCGCAGTGCCACCAGACGGAGTCTCCGGCTTCGAGTTTTGGAATGCTGGTTAACGCCTCAATCAACAGTGGATGCCATTGCTCTGATACCGGCAATACTCTTCCGGGCGCTACGCCGCACAGTTCATCCTCCGGCACATCATCAAGCAGCGGACGTAACAGTACGTACGCCATAGCTTCAGGAATGGGCACGACGTGCAGCAGCCCCTGACCAGGCAGCATATCAGAGAGCGCTGTCCAGCCCTGGAATGTCCGAAACACGGAACATTTGGTGGTGTTGTCCACCGTGTACTCTTCAACTTCCGTACGATGTGCCGCATGCCAGGGATCATATTGCGCCAGATTGCCATTAAAGACGTTGGCGAAAACGCGCTGATACGCTGGAAGCAGCCAGCGTTCCAGTGCCCCGGAGTCGGTATGCGCTCCAAGACCTTTGGAGGTCGTTCCGGGCGGACGGCGGCGGATACGGTCAGGGTAGATGACGCTCACATCCGGGTTAAACCATTGCTTTCCATCACTTTCAAATGTCCACAGACGATTGAGAAACGACTGCGCATTCGCCATTTCTTCACTCTGGCGGGCCTGCATTTGCGCCTGCGACCAGTAGATGGGGTAAATCTCGGGACGTGAAGCGCTGAGCGTCCCGAAGAAATTATCGCCGGGGCCTTTGTAGACCTCGTCAAAGCGGTTGCGGTCCAGATAGTCCAGCATCGACTGATCCCAGCCTAGCGCTTGTTCGCGGGGGAAATGGCCTTTTATCACCGCACAACCGCGACGTTTAATCTGTTCGCGCTGCTCTGCAGTAACATGACCTGCTTTGATATCGGCATAAGACAGCACCGGCCAGACGGCATCGCCCTGTGCTTTGAGTGCGTTGATTTCAGCCACTCGCGTGGCAATGTCATCGCTTAGCTGATTAAAGATCTGCTGGACGCCGCCAAGCTGCGCCCGCAGCGCGTGCTTCATCTGACGGATAGCTGCTTTGTGATCGGCAGGCAATGTGTCGCTGGTAAAAGTAGAAGCCATAACCACCTCTCATTAACTTTCATTCGAAACCATTCTGATTTGCATGTGACAATATAAGTTATAAATAAGTTAATGCAAGTTTAATGATTTGATGTGATGTACAGGATGTAAAAAGAAGGGAAAACCGGAGCGCACGGCTCCGGTAGAGAGGTCAGCTGTTAAAAGGGGATGTGTTATCCAGCACCGCCTGAATCACATTCAGCGCGCCTTCATGATTATTATCATCGGTAGCGTAACGGGCGATTTGTTTAATGTTTTCCGCAGCATTGCCCATCGCAAAGGAATAACGCGCCATTTTCAGCATCTCCGCATCGTTACCGCTGTCGCCAATCGCTACCACATTTTGCGGTGACAGATCCCAGCGTTTCAGTAACCGCGAAATACCGTTTGCTTTATGTAGACCGGGAATAATCAGGTCGATAAAGCCAAAACCACTGGTAACGGGTTTCATAATGCCATCGAGCGCTACGTGCAGTTTGTCGATCACTAACGGGATTTGTTCATCCGGCAGGTTGAGCGAAAACTTGAACAGTACGTCGTCAATCTCCTGATAATCTTTTACAGGTTTCAGGCGATGGTAGTGTTTTGCCATCAGTGCGACAAATGCTTCGGGGGCATTTTCGCTGACATATGCACTTTGCAGACCGCAGGCGACAAAATTGAGTTGCTTATCTTTTAGCAACTCGCCAATAACAATCCGCGATTCATGTCGGGTCAGTTCGCCGTGGAACAACTGCTTGCCATGTTCGTAAACCAGTGCGCCGTTTTCCGCGACAAAAGAGATCTCATCCTTTAGCTCAGGAAAGAATGAAATAAGCTGGTAATACTGATTACCGCTGGCAACAACGAACTTAATGCCGCGCTTTTTCAGTTCCTGATATTGCGCCATAAAACGTGGTTGGTTGTACGTTTTGGCGTCGTTAAGAAAAGTACCGTCCATGTCTGTGACGATAACTTTTACGCTCATAGGTGTGCTCCTGGCTCGAAAATGAAACCGTAACAGTGTAATAACAATGTGACGCAGAGCACAAATTATATTTCGAATGAAAGTAAGGATGAAATTGATGATGTGAATGATTTAGCCCGGCGACGACGCCGCCGGGCCGAGGAGATTACAGCATATGTTCAGTACGGGCGATGATATCGTCCTGAGCGTCTGGAGAGAGCGCGGTGAAGAACGCGGAATAGCCCGCGACACGCACTACCAGATCGCGATACTGATCGGGATGTTTTTTCGCATCCAGCAGCGTTTCGCGGGAAACGATGTTGTACTGAATATGCCAGCCTTTATGCACTTCAAAGAAGGTACGCAGCAGGATCATCAGTTTCTGCTTGTCAGATTCGTTCTCCAGCGTTGCCGGATTCAGTTTCTGGTTGAGCAACACGCCGCCGAGAATCGCTGCCGTAGGCAGTTTACCCACTGAGCCAATGACCGCAGTAGGGCCAAGATGGTCAGTACCGGAGGCCGGGCTTGCGCCTTCTGCCAGCGGGGTGTGGGCTTTACGCCCGTCCGGTGTTGCCATAGTCTGCGCGCCAAACGGTACGTTAGCGGAGATTGATGACGTACCCGCGTAATAGTTGCCGCCAACCGGACCACGACCGTAGCGCGGATTATGGTACTGTTTCAGTTCGTCGATATAGGTCTGATAAGCGCGAGCCAGCAGCGTATCGACAGTATCATCGTCGTTACCGTACTTCGGCGCACCGTTAATCAGCCGCTGACGCAGTTGCTCATGAGTCAGGCCGTCGAAGTCATCCGCCAGTGCGGCAGCCAGCTGTTGCTGACCAATCGCGCCCTGTTCAAACACCAGTTTCTTCACTGCCGCCAGGCTGTTGCCGAGGTTGGCAATGCCGACCTGCAGGCCAGAAACCCAGTCATATTTCGCGCCGCCTTGCTTGATACTTTTTGCTCGCTCAATACAGTCATCCACCAGCGCCGAGCAGAGAATATCGTGCACGTTCTCTTCCAGCATGGTGTCGACGACATATTCGATTTCGATTGATTTGCGGGTGTAGTAACGGATTTGCGTATCCCACGCGTCCATTACTTCATCGAAGTTGTTGAAGTTACCTGCCGACAACGCTTTTTCTTGTGCCAGGAACACTTTGCCGCTGGTGGCATCACGACCGCCTTCCAGCGCAGCCAGCATCACGCGGGCGAAGTTGATAAAGCTCATGCCGGTACAGCGATAGCCCCATTTGCCACCGACGGCGGTTTCGATACAACCAATCGCTGCGTAGTCGTAAGCGTCCTGCGGTTCAATACCGAGTTTAATAAATTCCGGGATCACGATTTCGTCGTTGTTGAACGCCGGCATCCCGAAGCCGCAACGGATCACCTGTACGCAGGCGTCGAGGAAATCGTTGCTCATTCCTGCATGGTAACGCACGCTGAGGTTAGGCTGAGTGGAACGCAGGCGACCGCAGGATTCGAGGATCGCGTAAGAGAGTGGATTCACCGCGTCCATTGGTTGACCATCAACCAGATTTTGCCCGCCAATAGTGACGTTCTGATACAGCGGACTTCCCGCAGAGGCTTTTGAGTGTGAGCCGGAGCGGATCTTGTTCACTTCCAGCAGTTTCAGCCAGCAGCTATGCAGCATCTCGATGGCGTGTTCGCGATCCAGCGTCTGGTTGAGTTCAACGTCGCGGCGATAGTACGGGTAGAGATACTGGTCCATACGACCAAACGATACTGAGTGACCGTTAGATTCGATCTGCAAAATCAACTGGATGAAGTAACACAGTTGCAGCGCCTGCCAGAAAGTCTGCGGCGGCTGGTGGGCGATAAGATCGCAGTTTTCTGCCATCGCCAGCAGTTCATCGCGACGGCTTTCGCGGGTTTCGGTCGCGGCCATTTCACGCGCCAGGGCAGCGAAACGTTCAATGTGTTCACTGACTGCCACCAGCACGATATCAATCGCTTTCAGGAATTGCTCACCGTGTAAATCTTCCAGCACCGTCAGGTTGATGCGCGAGCGACGTTCCGCTACTTTCTCGCGCAGACCATCAAGCCCTTTTTCCAGCAGCAGCGGGAAATTCACCGCCAGGTGCGCATCGCCGGAAGTCATATTGCCCTCCGCTTTAATGATTCCGGTCGCCAGCAGACCTTTTTGCTCATCGGTAAACATGCCGTAGCAACGATCCTGTACCGTCTGACCGCGCCACCAAGGGCACACTTCATGCAGAACACGTTTGTTCTCTTCGCTCACCGCAAAACCAGCACCCGGACGATCTGCCAGATCATCAATCTCTTTTTCGATCCAGGAGACGGTATATTCCGGGAAGATCGGCGCGGCGCGAACTTCGCTTGCCTGGTTGCCAATGATCAACTCATCGTGCTTGATCCAGATAGTGCGATTCGCCAGGTGATGCGCCAGTGCCAGCGCGCGACGTACCGGGATCGGCTTATCGAGATGTTGTTGATACATCTCGGTATAGTGCTGCGCGCGCTCGGTACAGACTGGCGGTTTCACAATATGCACCAGCGCATTTTTGTGCGCTTTAATGCGGTCGCTGAGCGTGTCCAGTTTCAGTGTGGTCATGGTTGTTATCCTCGTAAGGTCGCGGTTAACCCTTTCTGGCAGGCATACTGCTGGGCAAAATCGAGCAGTTCTGGCGCATCAAGCGGTTTTTCCGGGGCGTCATAGGGCAGATTAAGTAAGTGATATTTGTTGATGCCCAGCGTGTGGTAGGGCAGGAAATGAATTTCGCCAACGTGCAGCTCGTCGGCGGCAAAATCGGTAATGGCTTTTACAGAGGTTTCGTCGGCATTAAAGCCCTGAATCAGCGGCACGCGGATAATGATTTTTTTGCCCGCTGCGGCGAGTTTTTTCAGGTTATCCAGCACTCTGGCGGCGTTACCGTCGGTCCACTGTTTAAACGGCGCGTCGGCAACGTGTTTTAAATCGGCAAGAAACAGATCGATATAGGGCAGAGAAGGGGCGATATATTTCCACGGCACATGCAGACAGGTTTCTACTGCAGTATGAATGCCTGCCTCGTGGCTGGCTTGCAGTAGCGCCGTCGCCATCTCCGGCTGCATAAAGGGTTCACCACCCGAAAGCGTTAAGCCGCCGCCGCTGCGATCGTAAAACGGTTTATCGCGCAAAACGGTCGCCATGATCTCCTCAACGCTTTTCACTTCACCACACACGGTTAACGCCTGTGTCGGACAGCAGTCGGTTAACGCCGTCAGATGCTCCGGGGTTAACTTTTCCCGATGAATAAGCAAACCATTCAGCGCGCGCTCAATCACTTCCGGCGCGGCCTTAGCGCACAGCTCGCAGCCTTCCAGACACAGTCGTGCGTCATACAGCAGATCCTGCGTGCGGGCGCGGCTTTCCGGGTTCTGACACCAGCGGCAGCCCAGCGAACAGCCTTTAAGAAATACGACCGTGCGGATACCGGGGCCATCATGGGTCGAGTAGCGCTGAATATTGAAAATCATAGTTGCCTCTCTGTTTCGTTCAAACATTAAAATACTTTCGAATGAAAGTTAGATTGATGTGCGTCAACTGTTCAGAGAGTTTTCCCGTGATAGTCTACATTCAGACAAAAAGTACATTTTGAGGATGGTTATGGAACTGTATCTGGATACTTCAGACGTTGTTGCGGTGAAGGCGCTGTCACGTATTTTTCCGCTGGCGGGTGTGACCACTAACCCAAGCATTATCGCCGCGGGTAAAAAACCGCTGGATGTTGTGCTTCCGGAACTTCATGAAGCGATGGGCGGTCAGGGGCGTCTGTTTGCCCAGGTAATGGCTACCACTGCCGAAGGGATGGTTAATGACGCGCTTAAGCTGCGTTCTATTATTGCGGATATCGTGGTGAAAGTTCCGGTGACCGCCGAGGGGCTGGCAGCGATTAAGATGTTAAAAGCGGAAGGGATTACGACGCTGGGAACCGCGGTATATGGCGCGGCACAAGGGCTGCTGTCGGCGCTGGCAGGTGCGGAATATGTTGCGCCTTACGTCAACCGTATTGATGCTCAGGGCGGTAGCGGCATTCAGACTGTGACCGACTTACACCAGTTATTGAAAATGCATGCGCCGCAGGCGAAAGTGCTGGCAGCGAGTTTCAAAACCCCGCGTCAGGCGCTGGACTGCTTACTGGCAGGATGTGAATCAATTACTCTGCCACTGGATGTGGCACAACAGATGATTAGCTATCCGGCTGTCGATGCCGCGGTGGCGAAGTTTGAGCAGGACTGGCTGGGGGCGTTTGGCAGAACGTCGATTTAACCGGACGTTCTGCATCCTCATAAATTGCTGATGACGTGGCGGAGTGCCGCGTCTTATCAGGCCTGGAGGTGGCAATTACTGCCCGCACACCTCACACCCCGGATTGCGCATCAGTTTCATTTCGCGAAACTGACAGGTCATCGCATCGTACATGACGATTTTCCCGCTGGCCGGTTTGCCATAACCTGCCAGCAGTTTGATCGCTTCCATTGCCTGCAACGAACCAATTACGCCGATCAACGGTGCCATCACGCCTGCTTCTACGCAGGTTAACGCGTTCTCGCCAAACAAACGGCTGAGGCAGCGATAGCAAGGCTCGCCGTCCTGATAAGTGAAGACCGTGATTTGACCTTCCATACGAATTGCCGCGCCGGAAACCAGCGGCACCTTCGCGGCAAAACAGCCTGCGTTCAGTTGATTACGTACCGCAACGTTATCCGTACAGTCGAGCACCAGATCGTGTTCAGCAATCAATGCTGCAAGTTCTGCGTCATCCAGCAGTGCATTGACTGGCGTAATCGCGATATGTGGGTTGATCCGCGCCAGGGCGTCACGGGCGGATTCCACCTTCGGTTGCCCGACCGTAGCATCACTGTGCAGCGTCTGGCGTTGCAGATTCGAGAGCGAAACCGTGTCGAAGTCGAGCAGCGTCAGGTTGCCGACACCGGCGCTTGCCAGATACTGCGAGGCTGCGCAGCCGAGTCCACCGAGGCCGACTACCAGCACACGAGAATCTTTTAGTGCCTCCTGACCGTCAAAATCAAAACCGCGCAGAATGATTTGCCGGTTGTAGCGCAGCATCTCCTGATCGCTGAGTTCCGCCATTACCGGCCTCCGAACAACGCGTTAAACGGTTCTACTTCCACCCATTCGCCCACGTCCACATTGCCGCGATCGCGTTCCAGCACGATAAAGCAGTTGCCGAGGCTAAAGGAGCTGAATATATGTGAACCCTGATGTCCGGTGGTCGTCACTTCCAGTTCGCCATCGGCGTTGCGTTGCAGCACGCCGCGCTGGAAATCAAGACGTCCTGGCGTTTTTTTCAGGCGGGACGCTGTGCGTACGCGCTGGCGCGCGGGCAGGCCGCTGGCGGTGTTACCGCTTAGTTTTGCCAGCAAAGGCTGTACCAGTTGATAGAAGGTCAGCGTCGCTGAAACCGGGTTGCCCGGCAGGCCGCAGAACCAGCTATTGCTGAGTTTACCAAACGCGAACGGTTTGCCCGGTTTAATCGCCAGTTTCCAGAAAGCAATTTCGCCCAGTTCTTCGAGAATGGTTTTGGTGTAATCCGCCTCACCAACCGAAACACCACCGGAACTGATCACCACATCCGCCTGGCTGTCGGCTTCAATAAATGCGGCGCGCAGGGCATGTGGATCGTCGCGGATAATCCCTAAGTTGATTACCTCGCATCCCAGCTGTTCTAACATCAGGTGTACGGCGAGACGGTTGGTATCGTAGATTTGGCCGTCGCCCAGCGGCTGGCCTGGCAACTGGAGTTCATCACCGGTAGAAAAAAGCGCTACACGCACTTTACGAATCACCGGAACTTCGGCAATCCCCAGTGAAGCAATTACTGGCAGCTCTGCGGTAGTCAGGCGAGTTCCCGCCGGGAAAACAACCGCACCCGCAGAGATATCTTCACCGCGACGGCGAATATTTTGCCCGCTACGCACTTCAACAGTAAAACGCACGCCATTGTCCGTTTGTTCAGTCTGCTCCTGCATCACCACCGCTTCGCAGACTTCCGGCACCGGCGCACCGGTCATAATACGAATGCAGGTGCCCGCAGGCCATTCACCATGATACGGCTGACCGGCAAACGATTTCCCGGCAACGGGCAGCGGTTGCCCGGAGGCAATATCGGCTAAACGCACCGCGTAGCCGTCCATAGCGGAGTTATCAAACCCCGGGACATCCAGTGGCGAAACGACATCGCTCGCCAGAATACGACCAAAACACTGTACCAGTGGCAGCGTTTCCTGGGCGGTCAGTGGGGTGACGCGAGAAAGCATCTCATTAAGCGCGGTGTCGAGCGACATCAATCCGGTGGTAAATTCCATGAAAACACTCCTGCGGAGGCAAAATCGAATTTGCCTATTATGTCAGAAAAACGCCACAGACTGTATGCCACCTCGGGCGTAGCGCTGGGTCCTGCCTTTACATGCCATATCCATCTTTCTATATTCAAAAATTGAATGAGTAATTCATAAAAATTCTGATATTTATAGCAAAAGTGGCGAGCCACCCTTAATGGACGAATACTATGGGCAAAGCAGTCATTGCAATTCATGGTGGCGCAGGTGCAATTAGCCGCGCGCAGATGAGTCTGCAACAGGAATTACGCTACATTGAGGCGTTGTCTGCCATTGTTGAAACCGGGCAGAAAATGCTGGAAGCGGGCGAAAGTGCGCTGGATGTGGTGACGGAAGCGGTGCGTCTGCTGGAAGAGTGTCCACTGTTTAACGCCGGAATTGGCGCTGTCTTTACGCGTGATGAAACCCATGAACTGGACGCCAGTGTGATGGATGGTAACACCCTGAAAGCCGGTGCGGTGGCGGGCGTTAGTCATCTGCGTAATCCGGTTCTTGCCGCCCGGCTGGTGATGGAGCAAAGCCCGCATGTGATGATGATTGGCGAAGGGGCAGAAAATTTTGCGTTTGCTCATGGCATGGAGCGCGTCTCACCGGAGATTTTCTCCACGCCTTTGCGTTATGAACAACTACTGGCAGCGCGCGAGGAAGGGGCAACAGTCCTCGACCATAGCGGTGCGCCACTGGATGAAAAACAGAAAATGGGCACCGTGGGGGCCGTGGCGTTGGATTTAGACGGCAATCTGGCGGCAGCCACGTCCACAGGCGGAATGACCAATAAATTACCCGGACGAGTTGGCGATAGTCCCTTAGTGGGTGCCGGATGCTACGCCAATAACGCCAGTGTGGCGGTTTCTTGTACCGGCACGGGCGAAGTCTTCATCCGCGCGCTGGCGGCATATGACATCGCCGCGTTAATGGATTACGGCGGATTAAGTCTCGCGGAAGCCTGCGAGCGGGTAGTAATGGAAAAACTCCCTGCGCTTGGCGGTAGCGGTGGCTTAATCGCTATCGACCATGAAGGGAATGTCGCGCTACCGTTTAACACCGAAGGAATGTATCGCGCCTGGGGCTACGCAGGCGATACGCCAACCACCGGTATCTACCGTGAAAAAGGGGACACCGTTGCCACACAGTGATGAACTTGATGCCGGTGATGTGCTGGCGGTTGAAAATCTGAAAATTGCCTTTATGCAGGACCAGCAGAAAATAGCTGCGGTCCGCAATCTCTCTTTTAGCCTTCAACGCGGTGAGACGCTGGCCATTGTTGGCGAATCCGGCTCCGGTAAGTCAGTGACTGCGCTGGCATTGATGCGTCTGTTGGAACAGGCGGGCGGTTTAGTACAGTGCGATAAAATGCTGTTGCGGCGGCGCAGTCGTGAAGTGATTGAACTTAGCGAGCAGAGCGCTGCACAAATGCGCCATGTGCGCGGTGCGGATATGGCGATGATATTTCAGGAGCCGATGACATCGCTGAACCCGGTATTTACTGTGGGTGAACAGATTGCCGAATCAATTCGTCTGCATCAGAACGCCAGTCGTGAAGAAGCGATGGTCGAGGCGAAGCGGATGCTGGATCAGGTACGCATTCCGGAGGCACAAACCATTCTTTCACGTTATCCGCATCAACTCTCTGGCGGGATGCGCCAGCGAGTGATGATTGCGATGGCGCTGTCATGCCGCCCGGCGGTGCTGATTGCCGATGAGCCAACCACCGCGCTGGATGTCACTATTCAGGCGCAGATCCTGCAATTAATCAAAGTATTGCAAAAAGAGATGTCGATGGGCGTTATCTTTATCACTCACGATATGGGCGTGGTGGCAGAGATTGCCGATCGGGTACTGGTGATGTATCAGGGCGAGGCGGTGGAAACGGGTACCGTCGAACAGATTTTTCATGCACCGCAACATCCTTACACCCGTGCGCTGTTAGCTGCTGTTCCGCAACTTGGTGCGATGAAAGGGTTAGATTATCCCCGACGTTTCCCATTGATATCGCTTGAACATCCAGCGAAACAGGAACCCCCCATCGAGCAGAAAACGGTGGTGGATGGCGAACCTGTTTTACGGGTGCGTAATCTTGTCACCCGTTTCCCTTTGCGCAGCGGTTTGTTGAATCGCGTAACGCGGGAAGTGCATGCCGTTGAGAAAGTCAGTTTTGATCTCTGGCCTGGCGAAACGCTATCGCTGGTGGGCGAGTCTGGCAGCGGTAAATCCACTACCGGGCGGGCGTTGCTGCGCCTGGTCGAATCGCAGGGCGGCGAAATTATCTTTAACGGTCAGCGAATCGATACCTTGTCACCCGGCAAACTTCAGGCATTACGCCGGGATATTCAGTTTATTTTTCAGGACCCTTACGCTTCGCTGGACCCACGTCAGACCATCGGTGATTCGATTATCGAACCGCTGCGCGTACACGGTTTATTGCCAGGTAAAGACGCGGCTGCACGCGTTGCGTGGTTGCTGGAGCGCGTGGGCCTGTTACCTGAACATGCCTGGCGTTACCCGCATGAGTTTTCCGGCGGTCAGCGCCAGCGCATCTGCATTGCTCGCGCGTTGGCATTGAATCCAAAAGTGATCATTGCCGACGAAGCCGTTTCGGCGCTGGATGTTTCTATTCGCGGGCAGATTATCAACTTGTTGCTCGATCTCCAGCGTGATTTCGGCATTGCGTATCTGTTTATCTCCCACGATATGGCCGTGGTAGAGCGGATTAGTCATCGTGTGGCGGTGATGTATCTCGGGCATATTGTTGAAATTGGCCCACGGCGCGCGGTCTTCGAAAACCCGCAGCATCCTTATACGCGTAAATTACTGGCGGCAGTTCCGGTCGCTGAACCGTCCCGACAACGACCGCAGCGTGTACTGCTGTCGGACGATCTTCCCAGCAATATTCATCTGCGTGGCGAAGAGGTGGCAGGCGTCTCGTTGCAATGCGTCGGGCCGGGGCATTACGTCGCACAACCACAATCAGAATACGCATTCATGCGTAGATAACATTCAGGCGGAGAATAAAATGGCAAGAGCTGTACACCGTAGTGGGTTAGTGGCGCTGGGCATTGCGACAGCGTTGATGGCATCTTGTGCATTCGCTGCCAAAGATGTGGTGGTGGCGGTAGGATCGAACTTCACCACGCTCGATCCGTATGACGCAAATGACACGTTATCTCAGGCCGTAGCGAAATCGTTTTACCAGGGGCTGTTTGGTCTGGATAAAGAGATGAAACTGAAAAACGTGCTGGCGGAGAGTTATACCGTTTCCGATGACGGCATTACTTACACCGTGAAATTGCGGGAAGGCATTAAATTCCAGGATGGCACCGATTTCAACGCCGCGGCGGTGAAAGCGAATCTGGACCGGGCCAGCGATCCGGCGAATCATCTTAAACGCTATAACCTGTATAAGAATATTGCTAAAACGGAAGCGATCGATCCGACAACGGTAAAGATTACCCTCAAACAGCCGTTCTCAGCGTTTATTAATATTCTTGCCCATCCGGCGACCGCGATGATTTCACCGGCAGCGCTGGAAAAATATGGCAAGGAGATTGGTTTTTATCCGGTGGGAACCGGACCGTATGAACTGGATACCTGGAATCAGACCGATTTTGTGAAGGTGAAAAAATTCGCGGGTTACTGGCAGCCAGGATTGCCCAAACTGGACAGCATAACCTGGCGTCCGGTGGCGGATAACAACACCCGCGCGGCAATGCTGCAAACCGGTGAAGCGCAGTTTGCTTTCCCCATTCCTTACGAGCAGGCCACACTGCTGGAGAAAAACAAAAATATCGAGTTGATGGCCAGTCCGTCAATTATGCAGCGTTATATCAGTATGAACGTGACGCAAAAGCCGTTCGATAACCCGAAGGTCCGTGAGGCGCTGAATTACGCCATTAACCGTCCGGCGCTGGTGAAAGTTGCCTTTGCGGGCTATGCAACGCCAGCTACTGGTGTGGTACCGCCAAGTATCGCCTACGCGCAAAGTTATAAACCGTGGCCTTACGATCCAGTGAAAGCGCGCGAATTACTGAAAGAGGCGGGATATCCCAACGGTTTCAGTACCACGCTGTGGTCGTCACATAACCACAGCACCGCGCAGAAAGTGCTGCAATTTACCCAGCAGCAGTTAGCGCAGGTCGGGATTAAAGCCCAGGTGACTGCGATGGATGCCGGACAGCGGGCGGCAGAAGTTGAAGGTAAAGGGCAAAAAGAGAGCGGCGTGCGGATGTTCTACACTGGCTGGTCGGCTTCAACCGGCGAAGCGGACTGGGCACTATCGCCGCTGTTTGCCTCGCAGAACTGGCCACCGACGCTGTTTAATACCGCGTTTTACAGCAATAAACAGGTGGATGACTTCCTGGCTCAGGCACTGAAAACTAATGATCCGGCGGAAAAGACCCGCTTATATAAGGCGGCGCAGGATATCATCTGGCAAGAATCGCCGTGGATCCCGCTGGTGGTAGAAAAACTGGTGTCGGCACACAGTAAAAACCTGACCGGTTTTTGGATCATGCCAGACACCGGCTTCAGCTTTGAAGACGCGGATTTGCAATAAGCAACGCAGGGAGTGGAATGCTTAATTACGTTATCAAACGCTTACTGGGGTTGATTCCGACGCTGTTTATCGTCTCGGTGCTGGTGTTTTTATTTGTCCATATGCTGCCCGGCGATCCGGCGCGATTGATTGCCGGGCCCGAAGCTGATGCGCAGGTTATAGAACTGGTGCGTCAGCAGCTGGGGTTGGATCAGCCGCTGTATCACCAGTTCTGGCACTATATCAGCAATGCTGTGCAGGGGGATTTTGGCCTGTCGATGGTGTCGCGTCGTCCGGTTGCCGATGAGATTGCCAGCCGCTTTATGCCAACGCTGTGGCTGACCATAACCAGTATGGTCTGGGCGGTTATATTTGGTATGGCGGCGGGAATTATCGCCGCCGTCTGGCGTAACCGTTGGCCGGATCGATTGAGTATGACCATTGCGGTGTCGGGGATCTCGTTTCCGGCATTTGCTCTGGGGATGCTTTTAATTCAGGTATTCTCCGTTGAACTGGGCTGGCTGCCTACCGTGGGAGCAGACAGTTGGCAGCACTACATTTTACCCTCCCTGACGCTCGGCGCGGCAGTGGCCGCCGTGATGGCGCGCTTTACCCGCGCGTCGTTTGTCGATGTTTTAAGCGAAGATTATATGCGTACCGCGAGGGCGAAAGGGGTGAGCGAAACCTGGGTTGTCCTCAAACACGGGCTACGTAACGCGATGATCCCGGTAGTGACCATGATGGGCTTACAGTTTGGCTTTTTGCTCGGTGGTTCCATCGTTGTGGAGAAAGTTTTCAACTGGCCGGGACTTGGACGCTTACTCGTTGACTCCGTAGAAATGCGTGATTACCCGGTGATTCAGGCGGAAATTCTGCTTTTCTCGCTGGAATTTATTCTTATCAACTTAGTGGTGGATGTGCTTTACGCCGCCATTAACTCGGCTATCAGGTACAAGTAAGGATGCGACTATTTAACTGGCGACGTCAGGCGGTGTTAAACGCCATGCCACTGGTCAAACCTGACCAGGTACGTACACCGTGGCATGAATTCTGGCGACGATTTCGCCGTCAGCATATGGCGATGACCGCCGCATTATTCGTTATTTTATTGATTGTGGTGGCCATTTTTGCACGCTGGATCGCTCCCTATGACGCCGAAAATTATTTTGATTATGACAATCTGAATAACGGACCTTCTTTGCAGCACTGGTTTGGCGTCGATTCACTGGGGCGTGACATTTTCAGCCGTGTCCTGGTTGGTGCGCAAATCTCGCTGGCGGCGGGCGTGTTTGCCGTGTTTATCGGTGCGGCGATCGGGACGTTGCTGGGCTTGCTCGCTGGATATTATGAAGGCTGGTGGGATCGGCTGATCATGCGCATTTGCGATGTGCTGTTTGCCTTCCCGGGTATTTTACTGGCGATCGCTGTTGTTGCGGTGTTGGGAAGCGGCATTGCTAACGTGATTATTGCAGTCGCCATTTTTTCCATCCCCGCGTTTGCCCGCCTGGTGCGCGGCAACACGCTGGTGTTGAAACAGCAAACCTTTATTGAGTCAGCACGCAGTATTGGTGCCAGCGATATGACCGTTTTGTTGCGTCATATCCTGCCTGGGACCGTCTCTTCTATCGTGGTGTTTTTCACCATGCGCATTGGTACCTCGATTATCTCTGCCGCCAGCCTCTCATTTCTCGGCCTCGGTGCGCAGCCGCCGACACCAGAGTGGGGAGCAATGCTCAATGAGGCTCGAGCGGATATGGTTATCGCGCCGCATGTCGCTGTTTTTCCGGCCCTGGCTATTTTTCTGACCGTACTGGCGTTCAATTTGTTGGGCGATGGTTTACGCGATGCGCTGGATCCGAAAATTAAAGGATAGTTACGTTTGAATATTGCTTGAAAGGGTAATCACCTCACAGGAAATTATTGCCCTAAGCAAGTGTTGTAACTTTCTGCTGATTTTGTAGAATCGGGTAATTCGGTTAAAAAGCCGCAGCAAGGGACAATTTTTGCAGCGGCACAGCGTTCAGATAGTTATTTTGTTAAATGTATTAACATGCTGAGTTTATACGAAAAGATAAAGATAAGGCTGATAATTTTATTTTTATTGGCAGCACTGTCATTTATTGGTCTTTTTTTCATCATTAACTATCAACTGGTATCGGAGCGCGCGGTAAAACGTGCCGATAGCCGCTTTGAACTTATTCAGAAAAACGTTGGCTATTTCTTTAAAGATATTGAACGTTCGG
This sequence comes from Escherichia sp. XD33, assembly GCF_019375075.1. NCBI lineage: Bacteria > Pseudomonadati > Pseudomonadota > Gammaproteobacteria > Enterobacterales > Enterobacteriaceae > Escherichia > Escherichia sp. XD33. The sequence goes on along the minus strand of NZ_JAENDM010000003.1, from coordinate 78,540 downwards.
CCCTGACATTAAAGGACTCACTGTATTTATTAAAAAATACAGAGGAGATTCAACGCGCCGTGATTCTTAAAATGGAAATGATGCCATTTTTAGACTCGGTGGGACTGGTACTTGATGATAATAAATATTATCTTTTTTCGCGGAGGGCGAATGATAAAATCGTTGTTTATCATCAGGAACAAGTAAATGGACCGCTTGTCGACGAGTCAGGGCGGGTTATTTTTGCCGATTTTAACCCATCGAAACGACCGTGGTCGGTGGCTTCAGATGACTCTAACAACAGCTGGAATCCGGCATACAATTGCTTTGATCGTCCGGGTAAAAAATGTATCTCTTTTACGCTACACATCAACGGCAAAGATCACGATTTGTTAGCGGTGGATAAAATTCATGTCGATTTAAACTGGCGATATCTGAACGAGTATCTTGATCAAATCAGCGCTAATGATGAAGTTCTATTTTTGAAACAAGGCCATGAGATCATTGCCAAGAATCAACTCGCTCGTGAAAAACTGATTATTTATAATAGCGAAGGTAATTATAATATTATTGATTCTGTCGATACTGAATATATCGAAAAAACATCAGCGGTGCCAAACAACGCATTATTCGAAATCTATTTTTATTATCCTGGCGGTAATTTATTGAACGCATCAGATAAACTTTTTTATCTGCCGTTTGCGTTCATTATTATCGTATTGCTGGTGGTTTATTTAATGACCACTCGTGTGTTCCGTCGGCAATTTTCTGAAATGACAGAGCTGGTTAATACGCTGGCATTTTTGCCCGACTCAACGGATCAAATCGAGGCTCTGAAAATTCGCGAAGGCGATGCGAAAGAGATTATCAGCATTAAAAATTCGATCGCGGAAATGAAAGATGCCGAAATTGAACGGTCAAATAAATTGCTCTCACTGATCTCTTACGATCAGGAAAGCGGTTTTATTAAAAATATGGCGATTATTGAGTCCAACAATAATCAGTATCTGGCTGTGGGGATCATCAAACTGTGTGGTCTGGAAGCCGTGGAAGCGGTGTTTGGTGTTGATGAACGCAATAAAATCGTCAGGAAATTGTGTCAGCGAATTGCCGAGAAATATGCGCAATGCTGCGATATCGTGACATTCAATGCCGATCTCTATTTACTTCTGTGTCGGGAAAATGTACAGACATTTACCCGTAAAATAGCGATGGTAAACGATTTTGACAGCAGCTTTGGCTACCGCAATCTGCGCATCCATAAGTCTGCCATTTGTGAACCTTTGCAGGGGGAAAACGCCTGGAGTTACGCAGAAAAACTGAAACTGGCGATTTCCAGTATCCGTGACCATATGTTCTCCGAGTTTATTTTCTGTGATGACGCGAAACTCAACGAAATAGAAGAGAATATCTGGATTGCGCGTAATATTCGCCATGCAATGGAAATTGGCGAACTATTCCTCGTCTATCAACCGATCGTTGATATTAACACCCGCGCCATTCTGGGCGCGGAGGCGTTGTGCCGTTGGGTTTCTGCGGAGCGGGGGATCATTTCACCGCTGAAGTTCATTACCATTGCTGAAGATATCGGGTTTATCAATGAGCTGGGTTATCAGATTATTAAAACGGCAATGGGTGAATTCAGACATTTTAGTCAGCGTGCGTCGCTGAAGGATGATTTCTTACTGCATATTAATGTTTCGCCCTGGCAGTTAAACGAACCGCACTTTCATGAGTGTTTTACCACCATCATGAAAGAAAATGGCCTGAAGGCGAACAGCCTCTGTGTTGAGATCACTGAAACCGTGATCGAGCGAATTAATGAACATTTTTATCTCAATATTGAACAACTGCGTAAACAAGGGGTACGGATATCGATTGATGACTTTGGCACCGGTTTGTCAAACCTGAAACGTTTTTATGAAATTAATCCAGACAGCATAAAGGTGGACTCGCAATTTACCGGCGATATTTTCGGTACTGCGGGAAAAATTGTGCGCATTATTTTCGATCTGGCACGCTATAACCGGATCCCGGTGATTGCGGAAGGCGTAGAGAGCGAAGACGTTGCGCGCGAATTAATTAAATTAGGATGTGTTCAGGCTCAGGGGTATCTGTACCAGAAACCCATGCCATTCTCCGCCTGGGATAAAAGTGGAAAATTAGTAAAAGAGTAGTTTACGTATGTCCAGAATCAATAAGTTCGTACTTACAGTCAGTCTGCTGATTTTTATCATGATTTCAGCAGTTGCCTGCGGGATCTACACTCAAATGGTAAAGGAACGGGTGTATAGCCTGAAACAGTCCGTTATTGATACTGCTTTTGCGGTGGCAAATATTGCTGAATATCGGCGTAGCGTGGCAATTGATCTTATCAACACGCTAAATCCCACGGAGGAACAGCTGTTGGTTGGTTTGCGCACAGCTTACGCCGACTCGGTTTCCCCCTCTTATTTGTACGATGTCGGTCCTTATCTGATTTCCAGTGACGAATGTATTCAGGTAAAGGAGTTCGAGAAAAATTATTGTGCAGATATTATGCAGGTTGTGAAGTATCGACATGTCAAAAATACAGGGTTTATCTCTTTTGACGGTAAAACCTTCGTCTATTACCTCTATCCGGTAACTCACAATCGTAGTCTGATATTTTTGCTTGGTCTGGAGCGTTTTTCTTTACTGTCAAAATCGCTGGCGATGGACAGCGAGAACCTGATGTTCTCTCTATTTAAGAACGGTAAACCGGTGACCGGTGATGAATATAATGCTAAAAACGCCATCTTCACCGTTTCGGAAGCGATGGAGCACTTCGCCTATTTGCCGACCGGATTGTATGTATTTGCGTATAAAAAAGATGTTTATTTGCGGGTTTGTACATTGATTATTTTCTTTGCCGCATTGGTGGCAGTGATATCGGGTGCCAGTTGCCTCTATCTGGTACGCAGAGTGATTAATCGTGGTATTGTGGAGAAAGAAGCCATCATTAATAACCATTTTGAACGCGTACTGGATGGCGGGCTTTTCTTTTCGGCTGCCGATGTCAAAAAACTCTACAGTATGTATAACTCGGCGTTCCTGGACGACCTGACCAAAGCAATGGGCAGAAAATCCTTTGACGAAGATTTAAAAGCGCTGCCGGAAAAAGGCGGTTATTTGTGCCTGTTTGACGTCGATAAATTCAAAAACATTAACGACACCTTCGGTCATTTGCTGGGCGATGAAGTGTTGATGAAAGTGGTGAAAATCCTTAAATCACAGATCCCGGTAGATAAAGGTAAAGTCTACCGCTTCGGCGGTGACGAATTTGCGGTGATTTATACGGGTGGAACGCTGGAAGAGTTGCTATCGATTCTAAAAGAAATCGTTCATTTCCAGGTGGGAAGCATTAATTTAAGTACCAGTATCGGTGTAGCACATTCAAATGAATGTCCTACCGTCGAACGCTTGAAAATGCTGGCGGATGAGCGGCTGTATAAGAGTAAGAAAAACGGCAGGGCACAGATTAGCTGGCAGTAATCATTATTCGCAGGCCGGACAAATGATTTTGCCCGGCCTGAATTAATTAAACCCGGCTACCCCACAAATCGTACTCATCGGCGTGCTCGACTTTCACACGCAGGATATCACCCGGTTTAACGTTGGTTTCACCATTGAGATAAACCGCGCCGTCGATTTCCGGTGCATCTGCCATGCTGCGACCAATTGCGCCTTCTTCGTCCACTTCGTCGATAATCACCAGAATTTCACGGCCCACTTTCTCTTGCAGGCGCTCGGCGGAAATCTGCTGCTGCAGCTGCATGAAACGGTTCCAGCGTTCTTCTTTCACTTCTTCCGGAACCTGGTCAGGCAGGGCATTGGCGTCTGCACCTTCAACCGGGCTGTATTTAAAGCAGCCAACGCGATCCAGACGCGCTTCTTTCAGGAAGTCGAGTAGCATCTGGAAATCTTCTTCCGTCTCGCCAGGGAAGCCGACAATAAAGGTTGAGCGTAGGGTCAGTTCCGGGCAGATTTCGCGCCACTGTTTGATGCGCGCCAGTTGGCGATCTACAGAACCCGGACGCTTCATCAGTTTGAGAATGCGCGGGCTGGCGTGCTGCAACGGAATGTCCAGATACGGCAGGATTTTGCCTTCTGCCATCAGTGGGATGACGTCGTCCACATGCGGATAAGGGTAAACGTAGTGCAGACGTGTCCAGATCCCCAGTTTCGATAACTGTTCGCACAGGCTGACCATGCTGGTTTTTACCGGCTCGCCGTTGTGGAAGCCAGTACGATGTTTAACATCAACGCCATAGGCGGAAGTATCCTGCGAGATCACCAGAATCTCTTTAACGCCCGCATCTACCAGACGTTTCGCTTCACTTAACACTTCGCCAATCGGACGGCTCACCAGGTCGCCGCGCATAGACGGAATAATGCAGAAGGTGCAGCGGTGATTACAGCCTTCAGAAATTTTCAGATAGGCATAATGACGCGGCGTCAGTTTCACACCTTGTTCTGGCACCAGGCTCAGGAATGGGTTGTGTTTCGGTTTCGGCACGTAGTGATGAACGTGCTCCAGAACCTGCTCATAGCTATGAGGCCCGGTGATTTCCAGCACTTTCGGGTGGACTTCGCGGATCTGATCTTCTTTTGCCCCCAGACAACCGGTCACAATAACCTTGCCGTTTTCATTCAACGCTTCACCAATGGCTTCCAGTGATTCTTGTACCGCGCTGTCAATAAAGCCGCAGGTGTTGACGATCACCATGTCCGCATCGTCATAGCTCGGTACCACGTCATAACCTTCAGTGCGGAGTTCGGTGAGAATACGCTCTGAATCAACAAGGTTTTTCGGACAGCCAAGGGAAACAAAGCCGATTTTCGGCTGGGGAGTTACTTTGCTCATAGCTTAAAAAATATTCAGTTACAGGAAAGGTCAGGGCAGGGATTCTACAGAGTTCTGGATAAAATTTGTATCGCAATCTCATTCGCTGGCGGAGGCGAAGGAAATGTAAATTTTGTTAATTCGGCGTGAAGAATTGATCCTGGACAGCATTTTGCTCAAAAAATAGCCATACTATTTAATTGCAACAAGGCTGGAAAGAGGAGGATCGAAGTATGTTCGTTGACAGACAGCGAATCGATCTGCTGAACCGGTTGATCGACGCACGCGTTGACCTCGCCGCATACGTGCAACTGAGGAAGGCAAAAGGATACATGTCCGTCAGCGAAAGCAATCATCTACGAGATAACTTTTTTAAACTGAATCGCGAACTGCACGATAAATCGCTGCGGTTGAATCTTCATCTGGATCAGGAAGAGTGGAGTGCTCTTCATCATGCTGAAGAAGCATTAGCGACAGCCGCAGTATGTTTGATGAGTGGGCACCATGATTGCCCGACTGTTATTACCGTCAACGCCGATAAGCTTGAAAATTGTCTGATGAGCTTAACGCTGAGTATCCAGAGCCTGCAGAAGCACGCCATGCTTGAGAAGGCCTGAAAACTAAGGGGGAGAAAGCGTCTCCCCCTTCATGTTTAAGTTTTTGTAAAAATGAATTTGTTATCTCCTCCACTGACTACGCTTTAAGCCAGAGTCAATCCGGAGGCGTTATGCATCGACCATTCTTTTTCCTTGTGCCCCTTATTTGTCTTTCTTCCGCTCTCTGGGCGGCTCCTGCAACGGTAAATGTCGAAGTACTGCAAGACAAACTCGACCATCCCTGGTCACTGGCCTTTTTACCCGATAATCACGGTATGTTAATCACTCTGCGCGGCGGCGAGTTGCGTCACTGGCAAGCAGGAAAAGGATTATCTGCGCCGCTTTCCGGAGTGCCGGACGTTTGGGCGCACGGGCAGGGCGGCCTGCTGGACGTGGTTTTAGCGCCTGATTTTGCTCAGTCTCGCCGCATCTGGTTAAGTTATTCCGAAGTTGGCGATGATGGCAAAGCCGGAACTGCTGTGGGTTATGGCCGCTTAAGTGATGATCTCTCAAAAGTGACCGACTTCCGCACCGTCTTTCGCCAGATGCCAAAACTGTCTACCGGCAACCATTTTGGCGGGCGGCTGGTATTCGACGGTAAAGGTTATCTTTTTATTGCTCTGGGCGAAAACAATCAGCGCCCGACGGCGCAGGATCTGGATAAATTACAGGGCAAACTGGTGCGTCTGACCGACCAGGGCGAAATCCCGGATGATAATCCTTTTATAAAGGAATCCGGTGCGCGCGCCGAGATCTGGTCTTATGGCATTCGTAATCCGCAAGGAATGGCGATGAATCCGTGGAGTAATGCACTGTGGCTGAATGAACATGGCCCGCGCGGTGGTGATGAAATTAATATCCCGCAAAAAGGCAAAAACTACGGCTGGCCGCTGGCAACCTGGGGAATCAACTATTCAGGCTTTAAGATACCGGAAGCGAAAGGGGAGATCGTCGCCGGGACCGAGCAACCTGTTTTTTACTGGAAAGATTCGCCCGCTGTGAGCGGCATGGCCTTCTATAACAGCGATAAATTCCCCCAGTGGCAGCAAAAATTATTTATTGGCGCGCTGAAAGATAAAGATGTCATTGTGATGAGCGTCAACGGCGACAAAGTGACAGAAGATGGCCGTATTTTAACGGACAGAGGGCAGCGAATTCGTGATGTTCGCACTGGACCCGACGGTTATTTATACGTTCTCACCGACGAGTCCAGTGGGGAATTACTTAAAGTTAGCCCACGCAATTAGCTAACGGGAATCATCACCACTTTGCGCACTGCGGGGCGTTCAGTGAGTTGCTGATACCAGCGTTGCAGATTTGGACGCGGTGTCCAGGTCAGGCCAACGTTAAACAAATTGTAGATGAACGGTGCGATAGCGATATCGCCCACACCAAACTCGTCGCCAGAGAACCATTTTACTTTTGCCAGTTCCGCATCGAGCAGGGCAAACAGGGCGTCGCACTCTTTGCAACTGGCATCAATGGCGGCCTGATCGCGCTCTTCCGGTGGTGTTCTGACTAATCCCATCAGGATCCCGCGATGAGCATTACTGAGCGTCTGGTTTGCCCAGTCCATCCATTTTTCCGCTTCCGCACGACGTGCCGGTGAGTCGATCCACAGGCGTTTTTGCCCGTACTGTGCCGCCAGATAGCGGACAATGGCGTTTGATTCCCAAAGAATGAGATCACTTTCGTCGTCACGCAACAACGGCACCAGCCCGTTAGGGTTCATCGCCAGAAAATCAGCATCGTGATTTATCCCAAACTCACGGCCCGCGAGAATTTGCTCATAAGGTAGTTCCAGTTCTTCGAGCGTCAGCAATACTTTTTTTACGTTAGTTGAATTATTCCGACCCCACAGCGTAATCATACTCACCCCTTTTCCGACAGGCAGCCACAGGCTGAACAGGACTCCGATGGTGAAGTAAAGTTAACTTTTAAGCAACAGCTGGCAAAAAAATGACACCAGAAGCAGCGAAGCGGCAGGATATTGCATAAACTTTAAAAACTTTACCAACTTACGGTTTCTTTAAGTTTGTGTGTGCGTTATTAATCACCAAACTTATCATACGGCGATATAACGTATTTTTTTTGAATGGATACTCGGGTGGCATTTATGACGCAATACTCCTCTCTCCTTCGTGGTCTTGCAGCGGGTTCTGCATTTTTATTCCTTTTTGCCCCAACGGCATTCGCGGCGGAACAAACCGTTGAAGCGCCGAGCGTGGATGCGCGTGCATGGATTTTAATGGATTACGCCAGCGGTAAAGTGCTGGCAGAAGGCAACGCGGATGAGAAACTGGATCCCGCGAGCCTGACTAAAATCATGACCAGCTATGTGGTTGGGCAGGCGCTTAAGGCCGATAAGATTAAACTCACCGATATGGTGACGGTCGGTAAAGATGCCTGGGCGACGGGAAATCCGACACTGCGTGGTTCATCGGTAATGTTCCTCAAACCGGGCGATCAGGTTTCGGTGGCAGACTTGAACAAAGGTGTGATTATCCAGTCCGGTAATGACGCCTGTATTGCGCTGGCCGATTACGTTGCCGGGAGCCAGGAGTCATTTATTGGTTTGATGAATGGTTATGCCAAAAAACTGGGTCTGACCAACACTACCTTCCAGACGGTGCACGGTCTGGATGCGCCGGGGCAGTTCAGTACCGCGCGCGATATGGCATTGCTGGGTAAAGCATTGATCCACGATGTGCCGGAAGAGTACGCCATTCATAAAGAGAAAGAGTTCACCTTCAACAAAATTCGTCAGCCTAACCGTAACCGTCTGCTGTGGAGCAGCAATCTGAATGTTGATGGCATGAAGACAGGAACCACGGCAGGTGCGGGATATAATCTGGTTGCTTCGGCTACCCAGGGTGATATGCGTTTAATCTCCGTAGTGCTGGGGGCGAAAACTGACCGTATCCGTTTTAATGAGTCTGAGAAATTATTGACCTGGGGTTTCCGCTTCTTTGAAACCGTGACGCCAATTAAACCTGATGCCACCTTTGTGACTCAGCGCGTCTGGTTTGGTGATAAGAGCGAAGTGAATCTCGGGGCAGGTGAAGCGGGCTCAGTGACCATACCGCGTGGGCAGCTGAAAAACCTGAAAGCGAGTTATACGTTAACGGAACCGCAGCTTACCGCACCGCTGAAAAAAGGTCAGGTTGTCGGGACCATTGATTTCCAGCTTAACGGTAAATCCATTGAGCAGCGTCCGCTGATCGTGATGGAAAATGTGGAAGAGGGCGGATTCTTTGGTCGGGTGTGGGATTTCGTGATGATGAAATTCCATCAGTGGTTCGGCAGCTGGTTCTCTTAATCTTCTGATAACCGGATGGCGCGAAACGTCATCCGGTTATACGTCATTAATACATCAACTTAATGCGCTGCGTCTGCGCGTACTTCACATACTCATCTTCCGGGCAACAATCGCTCACCACAATATCAAAGCGTTTCAGGTCACCCATGCGCGCCGGACGTACCTTGCCAAATTTACTGTGGTCGACAACCAGCACATGCTTTTGCGCCATCGACATGGCCCAGTGTTTTACCGGCAACTCTTCAAGATTAAAACAGGTAGCGCCTTTACTGACATGCACGCCCGCCGCAGAATAGAAAGCGATATCCGGGCAAAAATTATTCAGCGTTTGCTGAAAATCGATGGGTTTGAAAATGGCGTTGCTGGCGTGAAATTCACCACCGCAAAGAAACGCGCGGCAATGGGGTTTCTCTTTCAGCGCCAGAAAGGTATTTAGCGAATAACAAACGGCGGTAAAAGGGATTTCATTATCAATCGCTTCAATAATCCACGGCGTGGTGGTGCCACAGTCAAAAAAGAGGGTCTGATCGGGTTCTACCAGCGTCGCAGCCAGTTTTGCCGCCCGGCGTTTTTCTTCCACCAGGCGGGATTTTTGATCGCTTAACAGGTAATGGCTGGCACTGCGCGGTTCCAGAACAATATAGCCGCCGAGCAAAACGACGGGCGCACTGTGGTTGTTCAGATCGCGACGAATCGTCATCTCCGAAACCCCAAGCAGGGCGGCGGCGTCTTTAAGATGTAACTTATCGCTGCGTTTTAATTCTTGCAGCAGCTGCCCGATACGCTCTTCGCGACGTGTTTCCATAATCCCTCTGAATAGTTATTGAAGCGAGCCGCTCAATACTACACTTTTTAGCAGAGATCAGTCACGCACCCAGCCTTTGCGGATCGGTAATGCAAAACAGACGCGATACCACGATTGCAGACGTTGATAGAGTTTATGCCCCATCGCTTGCCAGATAATCTGGGCACTAAGGCAGCCAATCATACCTGCCAGCAATCCACCGAGCATATCCAGCGGCCAGTGGACGCCAAGATAAACGCGCGACCAGGCAATGACGACGGCCAGCACCATTAAAAGTGAGCCGGACCACAGGCGATGCCAGCATAAAAATGCCAGTGCAAAGGTGAAAATCACCGTACCGTGATCGCTTGGGAATGAGTCATCCGCCGCATGATGCAGGAAGTTATAGCCGATATTTTCGACAAAGGGTCGGTCGTGCGGAAAAAGATGTCCCATCGTCCAGGACACAAACAGGCTGACCGCCAGCGCGATAGCGATTTTTATCACCAGTTGCCGTTGTGCTGTAAGCCCCCACAACCAAAGTACCACGGCCAGCAACGGCACCACGGTAATCAAATCTTTAGCAATAAAAATCGCCAACGAGATCATCCACGGAGCCGAGTCTGGCGTCGCGTTAATAAGAGAGAATAGAGAGAGATTCAAATTTTCCAGCATAACTTCCCGACGCAAAGTGATTAAAAGGGAGCCAATACAGGCAAGTCGTTGAGAATAAAGTGCAGGTTAAACTGGGTAAAGCGGCATCGTCTTATTTCCCTCAAGCGGCCTGTTTACGGTGGGTGATTGTAACGGGCATAGGTTAAATAAAACTTAAAGAAAGCGTAGCTATACTCGCAATAATGTAAGAATGTGCTTAACCGTGGTTTCAGCTACAAAATTCGCTTTCTCGTTAGCTGCGCTTTTATTAAACTCTGCGCGATTATTATTGGCGAAGAAATTGCATGCAAAATAAATTAGCTTCCGGTGCCAGGCTTGGACGTCAGGCGTTACTTTTCCCTCTCTGTCTGGTGCTTTACGAATTTTCAACCTATATCGGCAACGATATGATTCAACCCGGTATGTTGGCCGTGGTGGAACAATATCAGGCGGGCATTGATTGGGTTCCTACTTCGATGACCGCGTATCTGGCGGGCGGGATGTTTTTACAATGGCTGCTGGGGCCGCTGTCGGATCGTATTGGTCGCCGTCCGGTGATGCTGGCGGGAGTGGTGTGGTTTATCGTCACCTGTCTGGCAATATTGCTGGCGCAAAACATTGAACAATTCACCCTGTTGCGCTTCTTGCAGGGCATAAGCCTCTGTTTCATTGGCGCTGTGGGATACGCCGCAATTCAGGAATCCTTCGAAGAGGCGGTTTGTATCAAGATCACCGCGCTGATGGCGAACGTGGCGCTGATTGCTCCGCTACTTGGTCCGCTGGTGGGCGCGGCGTGGATCCATGTGCTGCCCTGGGAAGGGATGTTCGTCTTGTTTGCCGCATTGGCAGCGATCTCCTTTTTCGGTCTGCAACGAGCCATGCCTGAAACCGCCACGCGTATAGGCGAGAAACTGTCACTGAAAGAACTCGGTCGTGACTATAAGCTGGTGCTGAAGAACGGCCGCTTTGTGGCGGGGGCGCTGGCGCTGGGATTCGTTAGCCTGCCATTGCTGGCGTGGATCGCCCAGTCGCCGATTATCATCATTACTGGCGAGCAGTTGAGCAGCTATGAATATGGCTTGCTGCAGGTGCCTATTTTCGGGGCGTTAATTGCGGGTAACTTGCTGTTAGCGCGTCTGACCTCGCGCCGCACCGTACGTTCGCTGATAATTATGGGCGGCTGGCCGATTATGATTGGTCTGTTGGTCGCTGCTGCGGCAACGGTTATCTCATCGCACGCGTATTTATGGATGACTGCCGGGTTAAGTATTTATGCTTTCGGTATTGGTCTGGCGAATGCGGGACTGGTGCGATTAACCCTGTTTGCCAGCGATATGAGTAAAGGTACGGTTTCTGCGGCGATGGGAATGCTGCAAATGCTGATTTTTACCGTCGGTATTGAAATCAGCAAACATGCCTGGCTGAACGGGGGCAACGGACTGTTTAATCTCTTCAACCTTGTAAACGGAATTTTGTGGCTGTCGCTGATGGTTATCTTTTTAAAAGATAAACAGATGGGAAATTCTCACGAAGGGTAAAAAAATGCCTGATTGCTTTGTGCGATCAGGTATTCTCGAATTAATGGTGATGGTCGTCAATCTGGTGTTCGATAACCATCCCTTCACCTACGCTGGCAAGATGGCGAACATAAGGATGCGGGCGGTAAGCCGGAGCTGGCGCAGGAGCCACATAGACGGTTTGCGGCACAGTCGCGACGCTGACCGCTTGTGGAACGCTGACTGAATCAGGAACCACAACCACTTTGTATCCACTCGGCACATCGACGGTGACACTTTGCGCCATCGCCACACCAGTAAAGCCCATTAAAAGCGCGCCCAACAGTAGACAATTTTTCATAAACATTTCGCCTGAAATAATGCAGCGGGTTAATTTCCGCGAATTATGCAGCCTTCATTCAGGTATTGTGTTGCCGGGCGTGCTGCCGTTTTTATTGGTCAAATGGCGCTTCGTGTTTAAGAACTTTATCGATCACATCCAGTACGCCTTCACGGTTATTGGAGCCTGCCCGGTATTTTGCCGCTGCGACGACCGCGTTGCCGGCATTTTCCATTGCAAAACTAAAGCCTGCCTGACGCAGCATCTCAATATCGTTACCGCCATCGCCAAAGACCACCACTTCGCTGTCGTCTATTCCCCATAATTTCTGCAGTTGGCGAAGGCCATTGGCTTTATGTACGCCGGGGATAATCAGATCGATGCTGCCGTTGCCGGTGTGGACCGACACCATAATATCGCCGATGGCCTCATGTAATGCTTTTTGTACTTGTGGAATCAGTTCATCGGAAAGATTCAGGCCAAACTTAAAGAAGATATCCTCTAAGTTGTCAAAGTTATCGACGTATTCCAGACGGTGATAATACATTTCCGCCACCGTTTTCATGGCATCGTCATATTTTTTGAGTGTATAGGCACTATTTTTTCCGCAGGCAATAATTTCCACTTCCGGGCGCGTCAGCAAATGTTCCACGACAGTAGCAAACGCATCCTTCGATAGCTCGCCATTAAAAACATCTTTGCCTTCGCTCACTACCCAGCCGCCGTTTTCAGCCACAAAGGCAATTTCATTAGCAATTTCAGGGAAGAAAGAGATCAACTGATAATATTGATTCCCGCTGGCGACTACAAAGCGAATTCCTTGTGCTTTCATTTGCTGATACTGAGCCATAAACCGCTCACGGTTATAGGTTTTTTGATCGCTTAAGAAAGTACCATCCATGTCTACCGCAATTAATTTAATGCTCATCAACTATTCTCCATCGCCGTCTGCGTTTTGGTATCGGGTTTGGCGACGGCTTTCGCGACAATAGCCGCGAGAATAACCAGCGCCAGTACAACCAGCATTGCACTACGTAATCCATAATGTTCGCCGAGATAGCCCAGCAGCGGCGGCCCGACGAGGAAAGCCAGATAACCGGTCGTTGCTACCACACTGACGCGGGTTGGTGCATCGGGGCCGGTATCGCTGGCGGCAGAAATGGTCAGCGGGAAGCCCAGCGAGGCACCCAGTCCCCAGAGTACAACAGACACCCCAGCGACCCAGGCGCTATCGACAAAAATAATCAGCCCAATACCCAACGCCCCCATTAGTGCACTGGCCCGAACCACGGCAACGCGACTGTAACGGTCGATGAACCAACCGCCGGTGAAGCGTCCAACGGTCATCCCCAGGGTAAAACCGGCATAAATCAGCGAGCCGGAAGTAGGGCTAAAACCGTGACCGTCAACCATTAATAAGGGTAACCAGTCGTTGGCAGAACCTTCGGCAAAGGCCATCGCCAGCACCACAACACCTATCAGCAGCAACTGGATATCGCGATAAAAAGGTACGCCTTTTTCGCCATGCTGGGTGCCATCGGCAGCATTTTTGCCCGTACCGTCAGGGATTGCCTGAATGGCGATATAAATAGGTGCGATACCTACCAGCGCCGCCAATAAAATGTGCACCGTTGCCGGAACGCCAAAGGCCGTCAGTGCCATCCCGACACCTGCGCCTGCCAGCGTGCCCAGGCTATAAAAACCGTGCATCATCGGCAAAACCGTCTTATTCATTTCTCGCTCAACGGCAGCACCTTCAACGTTTATCGCCACTTCCGCAGAACCAAAACTTGCCCCAAAGACGCCGAGACCAACGGCAAAGAGCAGGGGCGATGTCAGCCAGAGTGCCAGACTTAATATCATCATCCCGATCAATGCGCAGGACATCGTGACCAGGATGACATTACGTGTCCCAAAGCGTTTCACTAACCACGCCGAGCAGAGAATACCGCTCATCGAACCGATCGACAGACCAAAGAGAACACCGCCCATTTCAGCGATCGAGACAGAGAGAATATCGCGGATAGCAGGCGTACGGGTTGCCCAGGACGCCATTAACAGGCCTGGCAAAAAGAAGAACATAAACAGCGCCCAGGTTCGGCGTTTCAATGCATTACGTGAAGAATTTACGGTCATAGATCACGTCAAAATAAGAAGAGGGAAGACAACATTAGCAAGGTTGTGTACATTTGTACACAATTGCAGAGAGAGGAAATGACATGCGTCGCGCTAACGATCCGCAACGGCGAGAAAAAATTATCCAGGCCACGCTGGAGGCGGTGAAACTTTACGGAATACATGCTGTTACGCACCGCAAAATTGCTACCCTTGCCGGGGTACCGTTGGGATCGATGACCTACTATTTTTCAGGAATTGATGAGTTGTTACTGGAGGCGTTCAGCAGTTTTACTGAGATCATGTCCCGGCAATATCAGGCATTTTTTAGCGATGTTAGTGATGCTCCGGGCGCATGCCAGGCTATCACCGATATGATCTACAGCTCACAGGTTGCAACGCCGGATAACATGGAGCTGATGTACCAGCTCTACGCGCTGGCTAGCCGAAAACCGCTATTAAAAACGGTAATGCAAAACTGGATGCAGCGCAGTCAGCAAACGCTCGAACAATGGTTTGAACCCGGAACCGCCCGCGCGCTTGATGCGTTTATTGAGGGGATGACGCTGCATTTTGTCACCGACCGTAAGCCGCTATCGCGCGAGGAGATTTTGAGGATGGTTGAGAGGGTTGCAGGGTAGTAGGTAAGTTTTAGATAACAAAAAACCCATCAACCTTGAACCGAAATGGCGGGGTTGATGGGCTCCACAAAATGGGGACATCAAAGAAAAGCAGTGGCACTAATTAAGACTGATGCCCTGCGGAAAAGTTCTGCGGTTGTGCAAAAAAATTTCATTTTCAGGGCAACTTCAGTTTTATCCTAATCCTGGCCATACCATGACGATGATTGTCCCTGCCAGCGTCAGCAGGACGTTGGCGATTGCATAGGTGCCCGCATAGCCCAGCGCCGGGATGTTACTGCGAGCTGTATCACTGATGATCTCCATTGCCGGCGCGCAGGTACGTGCGCCCATCATTGCGCCGAACAACAGCGCGCGGTTCATTCGCAATACATAAGCACCGAACAAGAAACAGATAACCACGGGCACCAGACTGACAATCAATCCGGCAATCAACATCTGACCGCCAATCGCGCCCAGGCCGTTATTAATACCGCTACCGGCGCTCAGACCAACGCCTGCCATAAACACCATCAAGCCGAACTCTTTCACCATGCTTAATGCACCCTGCGGAATGTAACCGAAGGTCGGGTGGTTAGCACGCATAAAGCCCAGCATAATTCCGGCGAATAACAACCCGGCAGCGTTCCCCATGCCGAAACTGAATGTGCTGAACTGGAAGGTGATCATCCCGATCATCAGCCCAATAACAAAGAAGGCGCAGAATGCCAGCAGGTCAGTGACCTGGCTGTGAATCGAGATAAAGCCGATGCGATCGGCGATGGTTTTTACGCGGCGGGCATCGCCGCTGACTTGTAAAACGTCACCTTTGTTAAGCACGACGTTGTCATCTATCGGCATCTCAATCTGGCTACGAATGACGCGGTTAAGGAAGCAACCGTGATCGGTCAACTTCAGTTGTGCGAGACGTTTACCTACAGCGTTATGGTTTTTAACGACCACTTCTTCAGTGACGATACGCATGTCGAGAAGGTCACGATCGAAAACTTCTTTACCGTTACGGAAGCTGGGATCGAGTCGGGCATGGGCGTCGGGATAGCCTACCAACGCTATTTCATCGCCCATTTGTAGCACGGCATCACCGTCTGGATTTGCCAGAATCCCGTTACGTCGAATACGTTCAATGTAGCAGCCGGTTTGTCGATAAATACCCAGTTCACGCAGATTTTTGCCGTCGGTCCAGGCCACCAGTTCCGGGCCGACGCGATAGGCGCGGATCACCGGTAAATAAACCTTACGGTTGGCATCAGTGTCCAGGCCACGTTCGCGGGCGATTTGCTGGGCGCTGGTCTGTAAGTCCTGATGCTGCAATTTCGGCAAGTAACGCGCACCAACAATCAAACTCACCAGACCGATTAAATAGGTTAAGGCATACCCGAGGCTCAGATTATCCAGTGCCAGTGAGAGCTGCCTGCTTTCCATGCCGGAATGACGCAGTGTATCGCCAGCACCGACCAGAACCGGTGTCGACGTCATAGAGCCTGCTAACATACCGGCCGTCAGGCCAATATCCCAGCCAAACAGCTTACCTAACCCTAAGGCGATCACCAGCGCACTGCCAACCATCACCAGTGCTAACATTAGGTAATTTTTCCCATCGCGAAAAAAAATGGAAAAAAAGTTCGGTCCGGCTTCGACCCCGACGCAGAAAATAAACAGCATAAAGCCAAGATTAAGCGCATCGGTGTTAATGCTGAAATGTTGTTGGCCTAATAACAGCGATACGACTAAAACGCCAATGGAATTACCCAGTTGGATCGAACCAAGTCGTAACTTTCCGAGACATAGCCCAAGCGCGAGGACCACAAATAATAACAGAATGTAATTCCCATTTAACAATTCGGCGACGTTTATATTCACGGAGGCTAACTTCTTGTTTACTAGTAAGCTGTTGAAAGAAATGGTAATTTACGATAATGTTTTTTACCAGAATTCAGGGCGCAGATTCATTCAGCGCACCTAAACGATAGTAAAGTAACAATATATTTTACTAGTGTAATCACATTAGGTATCAACGGCTATATGAATTGCGTTGGCCTATATTAGCATGGAATGCGAAGCGGCTTTATCTTACTGAACGCCACACTGGCGAAAAATGTGTTCGATAGACGCAGTGTCAGGAGGAACGAGTGAAACATAAACAACGTTGGGCGGGGGCAATCTGCTGTTTTGTCCTCTTCATTGTGGTGTGCCTTTTTCTGGCGACGCACATGAAAGGCGCTTTTCGGGCTGCCGGGCATCCTGAAATCGGCTTGCTATTTTTCATTCTTCCTGGAGCAGTCGCCAGCTTCTTTTCACAGCGTAGAGAAGTCCTGAAACCTCTGTTTGGCGCAATGCTGGCGGCACCCTGTTCGATGCTCATTATGCGGCTGTTTTTTTCACCGACGCGCTCATTCTGGCAAGAGCTGGCATGGTTACTAAGCGCGGTGTTCTGGTGTGCGCTGGGGGCACTGTGTTTCTTATTTATCAGTAGTTTGTTTAAACCACAGCACAGAAAAAATCAGTAAAGCCCTCAACGCGAGGGCTTGTCAGACGATCAGGCGTCCAGATTTTCTTTCACCCATGCAGCAAAATCGGTATAGCCGCCGATATGTTGCTGATCGACAAAAATCTGCGGCACGGTTTCTACGGGTTTACCTGCCTTTTGTTGTAGATCTTCTTTAGTGATCCCTTCCGCACGAATATCTACATACTGATACTGAAAATCATCGCGTTCATTGCTCAATTTCTCAGCCAGATCTTTTGCACGCACACAGTAAGGGCAACCCGAACGACCAAAAATAACGGTTTGCATTATTTCTCTCCTCATAGATTTATGCCTGTAATGATCACGCTAAAATGTATTCGCTGAAAGTAGGTTTAACCTGTTGCATTAATTGCTAAAAGCTATAACTGTTAAACACAATACAGTGAAAAGTTTTAGACTGAAGGCTCACTTTGCAGAGGGAAGCGTATGCGCGCGATCGGTAAATTGCCTAAAGGCGTGTTGATACTGGAATTTATCGGAATGATGCTACTGGCGGTGGCGCTGCTGTCGGTAAGCGACTCCCTGTCGCTGCCTGAGCCATTTTCTCGGCCAGAAGTGCAGATTCTGATGATTTTTCTCGGTGTTTTGCTCATGCTTCCCGCTGCGGTGGTGGTTATTCTTCAGGTGGCAAAACGTCTTGCCCCACAGCTGATGAACCGTCCACCGCAATATTCACGTTCAGAAAGAGAAAAAGATAATGACGCCAACCATTGAACTTATTTGTGGCCATCGCTCCATTCGCCATTTCACTGATGAACCCATTTCCGAAGCGCAGCGTGAGGCGATTATTAACAGCGCCCGTGCGACGTCCAGTTCCAGTTTTTTGCAGTGCAGTAGCATTATTCGCATTACCGACAAAGCGTTACGTGAAGAACTGGTGACGCTGACCGGCGGGCAAAAACACGTAGCGCAAGCGGCGGAGTTCTGGGTGTTCTGTGCCGACTTTAACCGCCATTTACAGATCTGTCCGGATGCTCAGCTCGGCCTGGCGGAACAACTGTTGCTCGGTGTCGTTGATACGGCAATGATGGCGCAGAATGCATTAATCGCAGCGGAATCGCTGGGATTGGGCGGGGTATATATCGGCGGCCTGCGCAATAATATTGAAGCGGTGACGAAACTGCTTAAATTACCGCAGCATGTTCTGCCGCTGTTTGGGCTGTGCCTTGGCTGGCCTGCGGATAATCCGGATCTTAAGCCGCGTTTACCGGCCTCCATTTTGGTGCATGAAAACAGCTATCAACCGCTGGATAAAGGCGCACTGGCGCAGTATGACGAGCAACTGGCGGAATATTACCTCACCCGTGGCAGCAATAATCGCCGGGATACCTGGAGCGATCATATCCGCCGAACAATCATTAAAGAAAGCCGCCCATTTATTCTGGATTATTTGCACAAACAGGGTTGGGCGACGCGCTAAAACCGCCACGTCGATGTATGATACGCGGGCTTTTGACCAGGTCTGACAGAGAGGTGCAGGGTGAAAATTGCCATATTGTCCCGGGATGGAACGCTCTATTCGTGTAAGCGGCTGCGTGAAGCCGCTATACAGCGCGGTCACCTGGTTGAAATTCTTGATCCGCTTTCTTGCTACATGAACATAAATCCTGCGGCGTCTTCTATTCACTACAAAGGCCGCAAGTTACCCCATTTTGACGCAGTGATCCCGCGTATTGGCACCGCCATTACCTTTTATGGGACGGCGGCACTGCGCCAGTTCGAGATGCTGGGGAGCTATCCGCTCAATGAGTCGGTCGCCATTGCCCGGGCGCGTGACAAATTGCGTTCCATGCAACTGCTGGCGCGTCAGGGCATCGACCTGCCTGTCACGGGCATTGCGCATTCGCCGGATGATACCAGCGATTTAATCGACATGGTCGGTGGTGCGCCGCTGGTGGTCAAGTTGGTTGAAGGCACGCAGGGAATTGGCGTCGTGCTGGCGGAGACGCGTCAGGCGGCGGAAAGCGTGATTGACGCTTTCCGCGGTCTGAACGCGCATATTCTGGTGCAGGAATATATCAAAGAGGCGCAAGGGTGCGATATCCGCTGTCTGGTTGTTGGCGATGAAGTGGTCGCTGCGATTGAACGGCGGGCGAAAGAGGGCGATTTTCGTTCCAATTTGCATCGTGGCGGCGCGGCAAGCGTCGCCAGTATCACACCACAGGAGCGTGAAATCGCGATAAAAGCCGCGCGAACGATGGCGCTGGACGTTGCTGGTGTGGATATTCTGCGTGCTAATCGCGGGCCGTTGGTGATGGAGGTGAATGCGTCGCCGGGGCTGGAAGGAATAGAAAAAACCACCGGTATCGACATCGCGGGTAAAATGATCCGCTGGATCGAACGCCACGCTACGACAGAATATTGCCTGAAAACGGGTGGTTAGTCGCAATCACATTACTGATCATGGTTTTGCCTGCGCTTTTTGCGTAAGCTGTGCCGGTCTTTTTATCGAAAGAGGTTGTACAAAATTATGACATCGCTGGTCGTTCCTGGTCTGGATACGCTGCGTCAATGGCTCGATGACCTGGGGATGAGTTTTTTTGAATGTGATAACTGTCAGGCTCTGCATCTGCCCCATATGCAGAATTTCGACGGTGTCTTTGATGCCAAAATCGATCTGATCGATAACACGATCCTGTTTTCTGCCATGGCGGAAGTCCGACCTTCAGCCGTATTGCCGCTGGCGGCGGATTTATCTGCCATCAATGCCAGTTCGCTGACCGTGAAAGCATTTCTTGATATGCAGGATGATAATCTGCCAAAGCTGGTGGTTTGCCAGTCTTTATCCGTTATGCAGGGCGTAACCTATGAGCAGTTTGCATGGTTCGTGCGTCAGAGCGAAGAGCAGATTTCGATGGTCATTCTTGAAGCTAATGCCCATCAACTGCTGTTACCGACTGATGATGAAGGGCAAAACAACGTTACCGAAAACTATTTCCTCCACTGATAACTCCTTTCGAGCACGCAGTCGCTGGTGCAGTGGCTGCGCGCTGCAAAATTATCTGCTGTTTTTAACCTTTTCTTAAAGATTATTTCACTTCTCTTGTGTCGATTTGGCTTTATCACATAGAGCAAATATGCATAAAAATTTGTTAAATACCGTTTTTTAATCCGAGCTATAGTCTCAAACCCTGGCTAAAGTTATTCTTGCGATGCTTTTATATAGCGAGCAGTGCTGGCCGGGAGAAAGTTCTCTTTTCTTACACCGCGCCGATAAAAAATATGCACGTTTATTGCATATCTTTCAGTGTGACAACTTTTGTTCGTTTGTTAACGAACTTTCAGAAGGAAAGAGATATGACCGCCTTAAATAAAAAATGGCTATCGGGTCTGGTTGCGGGTGCTCTGATGGCCGTCTCTGTCGGCACGCTCGCGGCTGAACAAAAAACACTCCACATTTATAACTGGTCTGATTATATCGCCCCGGACACGGTGGCCAATTTTGAAAAAGAAACCGGTATTAAAGTCGTCTACGATGTTTTCGACTCTAACGAAGTACTGGAAGGCAAATTAATGGCCGGGAGTACCGGCTTTGATCTGGTGGTTCCATCTGCCAGCTTTCTGGAGCGCCAGTTGACTGCGGGAGTTTTCCAGCCGCTGGACAAAAGCAAATTGCCGGAGTGGAAGAATCTCGACCCGGAACTGCTGAAGCTGGTCGCCAAACACGATCCCGACAATAAATTTGCTATGCCCTATATGTGGGCGACGACCGGGATTGGCTATAACGTTGATAAAGTTAAAGCGGTGCTGGGCGAAAACGCGCCCGTCGATAGCTGGGACTTGATCCTCAAACCTGAAAATCTGGAAAAACTGAAAAGCTGCGGTGTCTCTTTCCTGGATGCGCCAGAAGAAGTTTTTGCTACCGTGTTGAATTATCTCGGCAAAGATCCCAACAGCACTAAAGCGGATGATTACACCGGACCGGCAACAGATCTGCTGTTAAAGCTGCGCCCGAACATTCGTTATTTCCATTCATCTCAATACATTAACGACCTGGCAAACGGCGATATTTGCGTCGCTATCGGCTGGGCAGGTGATGTCTGGCAGGCGTCAAACCGCGCGAAGGAAGCGAAGAATGGAGTGAATGTCTCGTTCTCGATTCCAAAAGAAGGGGCGATGGCGTTCTTTGATGTATTCGCCATGCCTGCGGATGCCAAAAACAAAGACGAAGCCTATCAGTTCCTGAATTACCTGCTGCGCCCGGATGTAGTAGCGCATATTTCCGACCATGTGTTCTATGCCAACGCCAATAAAGCAGCCACGCCGCTGGTGAGTGCGGAAGTCCGTGAGAACCCGGGTATTTATCCGCCTGCGGATGTTCGTGCGAATCTGTTCACTCTGAAAGTGCAGGACCCGAAAATCGACCGTGTGCGCACCCGCGCGTGGACCAAAGTGAAGAGCGGAAAATAATCCGCAGCCTTAGATGCCGGGCGGGCGCACCACACCCGCCGGCAATTCGCACCATCATGGTGCGCTTGCACACATTCAATGCCGGAGAGCAGCCGTGAATGACGCTATCCCTCGCCCGCAGGCGAAAACCCGTAAGGCGCTGACGCCGCTATTAGAAATCCGCAACCTCACCAAATCCTACGATGGTCAACATGCGGTGGATGATGTCAGCCTGACTATCTACAAAGGTGAAATCTTCGCGCTGCTGGGCGCTTCCGGCTGTGGTAAATCCACGCTGCTGCGTATGCTGGCAGGTTTTGAACAACCCTCTGCCGGACAGATTATGCTTGATGGCGTCGATTTGTCACAGGTGCCACCTTATCTACGCCCCATCAATATGATGTTTCAGTCTTACGCATTGTTTCCCCATATGACTGTGGAGCAGAACATCGCCTTTGGCCTGAAACAGGACAAACTACCGAAAGCGGAAATTGCCAGCCGGGTCAACGAGATGCTTGGGCTGGTGCATATGCAGGAGTTCGCCAAACGCAAACCGCATCAGCTTTCCGGCGGTCAGAGACAGCGTGTGGCGCTGGCCCGAAGCCTTGCCAAGCGCCCAAAACTTCTGCTGCTCGACGAACCGATGGGCGCGCTGGATAAAAAATTGCGTGACCGGATGCAGCTTGAAGTGGTGGATATTCTGGAGCGCGTCGGTGTGACCTGCGTGATGGTTACTCACGATCAGGAAGAGGCGATGACCATGGCGGGGCGCATCGCCATTATGAATCGTGGGAAATTTGTCCAGATTGGCGAACCGGAAGAGATCTACGAGCATCCGACTACCCGCTATAGCGCCGAATTTATTGGCTCGGTAAACGTCTTTGAAGGCGTACTCAAAGAGCGTCAGGAAGATGGCCTGGTGCTTGATTCGCCGGGGCTGGTGCATCCACTGAAAGTCGACGCGGATGCCTCGGTGGTCGATAACGTGCCGGTACATGTGGCTCTGCGCCCGGAAAAAATCATGCTTTGCGAAGAGCCGCCCGCCAATGGTTGTAACTTCGCGGTGGGGGAGGTGATACATATTGCCTATCTCGGCGATCTTTCGGTGTATCACGTTCGTCTGAAAAGTGGGCAGATGATTAGCGCCCAGCTACAAAACGCCCATCGTCATCGTAAAGGGTTACCGACCTGGGGCGACGAAGTGCGTTTGTGCTGGGAAGTGGACAGCTGTGTGGTGCTGACGGTTTAAGGAGCAAAGATGAATACACTTGAACCTGCTGCCCAGTCGAAACCGCCGGGCGGATTTAAGCTGTGGTTGTCGCAGCTGCAAATGAAGCATGGGCGCAAACTGGTCATTGCGTTGCCATATATCTGGTTGATCTTGCTGTTTCTGCTGCCATTTCTGATCGTCTTTAAAATAAGTCTGGCGGAGATGGCGCGCGCCATTCCGCCTTATACCGAACTGATGGAGTGGGCTGACGGGCAACTGTCCATCACTCTTAATCTCGGTAATTTCCTGCAACTGACCGACGATCCGCTCTATTTCGATGCTTATCTCCAGTCGCTACAGGTGGCTGCGAATTCGACATTTTGCTGTTTACTGATCGGCTATCCGCTGGCGTGGGCAGTGGCGCACAGTAAGCCTTCGACCCGTAATATCTTATTACTACTGGTGATCCTGCCGTCGTGGACCTCGTTTCTGATTCGTGTCTACGCCTGGATGGGAATATTAAAAAACAACGGTGTGCTGAATAATTTTCTGCTGTGGCTGGGGGTTATCGATCAACCGCTGACCATTCTGCATACCAATCTGGCCGTTTATATCGGCATTGTTTACGCTTACGTGCCGTTTATGGTACTGCCGATTTATACCGCGTTGATTCGTATTGATTATTCGCTGGTGGAAGCAGCGCTGGATCTCGGTGCACGACCGCTGAAAACGTTCTTTAATGTGATCGTGCCGCTGACTAAAGGTGGGATTATTGCCGGATCGATGCTGGTGTTTATCCCGGCTGTGGGCGAGTTTGTGATCCCGGAACTGCTCGGTGGCCCGGACAGCATCATGATCGGGCGCGTGCTGTGGCAGGAGTTCTTTAACAACCGCGACTGGCCGGTGGCCTCGGCGGTAGCGATCATCATGTTGCTGCTGCTAATTGTGCCGATAATGTGGTTTCACAAACACCAGCAAAAAAGCGTGGGAGAACACGGATGAATAATTTACCGGTAGTTCGTTCGCCCTGGCGGATTGTGATTTTGCTGTTGGGCTTCACCTTTCTCTACGCGCCAATGCTGATGCTGGTGATCTATTCATTCAACAGCTCGAAACTGGTGACGGTGTGGGCCGGCTGGTCAACGCGCTGGTATGGTGAGTTATTGCGCGATGACGCGATGATGAGTGCGGTTGGTTTAAGCCTGACAATTGCTGCCTGTGCGGCAACGGCGGCGGCGATCCTCGGGACTATTGCGGCGGTGGTGCTGGTGCGCTTTGGCAGGTTTCGCGGATCAAATGGCTTTGCCTTTATGATCACCGCGCCGCTGGTGATGCCAGATGTCATCACGGGCTTGTCGCTGTTGTTGTTATTCGTCGCGCTTGCTCATGCCATTGGCTGGCCTGCGGACCGCGGGATGCTTACCATCTGGCTGGCGCATGTCACGTTCTGTACGGCTTATGTGGCAGTCGTTATTTCGTCGCGTCTGCGGGAACTGGATAGCTCGATAGAAGAAGCAGCGATGGATCTCGGTGCGACGCCGCTGAAAGTATTTTTCATCATTACGCTACCGATGATCATGCCCGCGATCATTTCTGGCTGGTTACTGGCTTTTACTTTGTCGCTTGATGATCTGGTGATCGCCAGCTTTGTTTCTGGGCCGGGAGCCACCACGTTACCGATGCTGGTCTTTTCCAGCGTGCGGATGGGGGTGAATCCGGAAATCAACGCCCTTGCAACGTTAATTCTCGGTGCGGTCGGAATTGTCGGATTTATCGCCTGGTATCTGATGGCTCGCGCAGAAAAACAGCGGATACGCGATATCCAGCGTGCAAGACGTGGCTGAAGACACTAAAATTTGCCAACCTGGCTACATAATGCCGCGCATGCCGCGGCATTATTTTCATGGAAGACGAAACGTTGGGATTTTTTAAGAAAACATCTTCATCTCATGCTCGCCTGAATGTGCCTGCGCTGGTGCAGGTAGCGGCGCTCGCCATTATTATGATCCGTGGCCTCGACGTGCTGATGATTTTCAATACGCTGGGCGTGCGCGGTATTGGCGAGTTCATTCATCGCAGCGTACAAACCTGGAGCTTAACGCTGGTCTTTTTAAGCAGTCTGGTGCTGGTTTTTATCGAGATCTGGTGTGCGTTTTCACTGGTGAAAGGGCGTCGCTGGGCGCGCTGGCTATATCTGCTGACACAAATCACCGCCGCAAGTTACTTGTGGGCGGCTTCGCTGGGGTATGGTTATCCGGAGCTGTTCAGCATTCCCGGTGAATCAAAACGTGAAATCTTCCATAGCCTGATGCTGCAGAAGCTGCCGGATATGCTCATCCTGATGCTGCTGTTCGTTCCCTCGACCAGTCGGCGGTTCTTCCAGTTGCAATAATGTGTATAATCGTCGGCCCTGATGATGTGAAGGTCAATGTATGCAGTGCGCACTTTACGACGCGGGTCGCTGTCGTTCCTGTCAGTGGATAACGCAGCCGATTCCAGAGCAACTCTCCGCTAAAACCGCCGATCTTAAAAATCTGCTCGCCGATTTTCCGGTCGTGGAATGGTGCGCGCCGGTGTC
Source organism: Escherichia sp. XD33 (assembly GCF_019375075.1). Taxonomy (NCBI): domain Bacteria; kingdom Pseudomonadati; phylum Pseudomonadota; class Gammaproteobacteria; order Enterobacterales; family Enterobacteriaceae; genus Escherichia; species Escherichia sp. XD33. The sequence continues at coordinate 53,048 of NZ_JAENDM010000003.1, read as the reverse complement.
AGGCCCGGAACAAGGGTTTCGTAATAAAGCCAAAATGGTGGTGAGTGGTAGCGTTGAAAAACCACTGCTCGGTATGCTGCATCGCGACGGCACACCGGAAGACCTTTGTGACTGCCCGCTTTATCCTGCCTCATTTGCGCCCGTTTTTGCGGCGCTAAAACCGTTTATCGCCCGAGCGGGGCTAACGCCTTATAACGTGGCGCGTAAGCGTGGCGAACTGAAATACATTCTGCTGACTGAAAGCCAGAGTGATGGCGGCATGATGCTGCGCTTTGTACTGCGTTCTGATACCAAGCTGGCGCAACTGCGTAAGGCGCTGCCGTGGTTACACGAACAACTACCGCAGCTGAAAGTTATTACCGTCAATATTCAGCCGGTACATATGGCGATTATGGAAGGGGAGACGGAGATCTACCTGACCGAACAACAGGCACTGGCGGAGCGTTTTAATGACGTACCGCTGTGGATCCGTCCGCAAAGTTTCTTCCAGACTAATCCGGCGGTCGCCAGCCAGTTGTACGCCACCGCGCGCGACTGGGTACGACAGCTGCCGGTTAAACATATGTGGGATCTGTTCTGCGGTGTGGGGGGCTTTGGTTTACACTGCGCGACGCCTGACATGCAGTTAACCGGGATCGAAATTGCATCAGAGGCCATTGCCTGTGCAAAGCAGTCAGCCGCTGAACTGGGCTTAACGCGTTTGCAATTTCAGGCGCTGGACTCCACTCAGTTTGCCACCGCTCAGGGGGATGTGCCGGAGCTGGTGCTGGTTAACCCGCCGCGCCGCGGCATTGGTAAACCGCTGTGTGATTATCTCTCAACGATGGCACCGCGTTTTATCATCTACTCCAGCTGTAACGCCCAAACTATGGCGAAAGATATCCGCGAACTGCCTGGGTTTCGTATTGAACGGGTGCAGCTTTTCGATATGTTCCCGCATACCGCGCACTATGAAGTGCTGACGCTGCTGGTGAAGCAATAAAAAAGCCGCATGTGCGGCTTCAGATTGCTGACAAAGTGCGCGTTGTTTATGCCGGATGCGGCGTAAACGCCTTATCCGGCCTACAAAAGCGTGCAAATTCAATACATTGCATGGGCCATGTAGGCCTGATAAGCGTAGCGCATCAGGCAATTTTACCTTTGTCATCAGTCTCAAGCCGCGGTTGCGGCTTTCTGAATCTTACTGTGGGAACCACTGGTCACTGATTTTTTGATAAGTACCGTCAGCTTTAATTGCTGCCAGCGCGTTATTCAGTTTTTCCAGCAGGGCTTTGTTATCCGGACGTACAGCGATGCCCAGGCCGGTGCCAAAATATTGCGGATCGGTCACTTTCTCAGTAGCAACACCAAGTTGTGGATTGGTTTTCAGCCATTCGTTTACCACCGCTGTGTCACCAAATACCCCATCAATACGACCATTTTTCAGATCGATAAAGGCATTCTGATAACTGTCATAAGAGACAGTTTTCACTTCCGGGTGCTGATCCTGAATATATTTCTGGTGCGTAGTACCGTTTTCCATCCCAATACGTTTGCCTTTCAGATCGGCAAACGTTTTGTAGGTATCTTTTTTGGCAATCACGACGGCTGAGTTTTCATAGTAGGGCGTGGTAAACGATACCTGTTTGCTACGCTCCGGGGTGATATCCATACCGGAGATTACGGCGTCATATTTTCTGAATTTCAGGGACGGGATCAGGCTGTCGAACGCGTGATTAGTAAAAGTACATTCTGCCTGCATTTGTTTGCACAAGGCTTTTGCCAGATCGATATCAAAGCCGACAATCTCATTATTAGCACCTATAGATTCAAAGGGTGGATAGGTGGCTGAAACGCCAAAATTGATTTTCTCTGCGGCAGAAGCACCGAAAGTAAAGGAAGCAAGTAAAGCGGCAAGAACTAACTTTTTCATGATGGAACTCCCGTCTGTCAATCTTATGATTTTTGGCCGTGTCTGCGGCATGGGATAACAATGCCATCAAGTGAATTTATATGCAATAAACATGATTAAATAATTTAAATGAAATAAAAAAGACGGACAACTTAGTGGGTTGTCCGTCTTCATTATAAGAATTTATGCACTATGTAGGCCGGATAAGGCGTCCCCGCCGCATCCGGCACAGGCACCGTGCTGATGTCTGATGCGACGCTGGCGCGTCTTATCAGACCTACAAAACCCCCCGGCGAATGTACGCAGCCACATTAATTTCGCCGTTCGAATGCCAGCGCTTTGCGCTCGATCAGACGCATCATCAGCGTCAGCAGGCCGTTAACGACCAGGTAAATAATCCCTGCCGCACCGAACACCATTACATCGTAGGTGCGTCCGTACAACAACTGGCTGTATCCCATCACTTCCATCAGCGTAATGGTGTATGCCAGAGAGGTACTTTTGAATACCAGCACCACTTCGTTGGAATAAGAAGAGAGCGAGCGTTTAAAGGCATACGGCAGCAGGATCGCCAGCGTATCTTTTTTGCTCATTCCCAGGGCGCTACAGGACTGCCACTGACCTTCCGGGATCGCACGAATTGCACCGTAAAACAGCTGCGTGGTATACGCCGCACTATTCAGCGACAACGCAATCAGCGCACATAACCACGGTTCTGACAACAAATGCCACAGTGCCGGATACTCCTGCAAAGTCGGAAACTGGCCCGGCCCGTAATAAATCAGGAAGATCTGCACCAGCAGCGGCGTACCGGTAAACAGCGTGATATAACCCCGCACCAGCCACACCAGCACCGGCGTTTTCAGCGTCAGGATGATGGTAAAAATCAATGCCAGAATCAGTGCCACAATCAGCGAGGCAACGGTTAGCGTCAGGCTGGTGTGTAGCCCTTTCATCAGTTCGGGTAAATACTCAAACATTAGCTGGGCCTCCGCTCAAAACGTGTCGCGCGCAGGTCAATGCGTTTGAGAATGTACTGACTGAGCAGGGTGATCACCAGGTAAATCGCCGCCGCCACAATGTACCAGGTAAATGGTTCCTGGGTACGAGTAGCGATGCTTTTTGTTTGCAGCATTAAATCATTCACACTAATCAAACTGACCAGCGCGGTATCTTTCAGCAGCACCAGCCACTGGTTACCGAGGCCAGGCAGCGCATGACGCCACATCTGCGGCATCACCAGACGGAAAAAGATAGCCGATTTCGACAGCCCCAGCGCCTGACCAGACTCCCACTGACCCACCGGCACCGCTTTCAACGCGCCCCGAAGCGTTTGCGAGGCATAGGCGGCATACAGCAGTGACAGAGCGATGACACCACAAAGGAACGGGCTAACGTCGAAGTTCTCAATGTCCATCTGCACTGGGATCTGCACGAACCCAAGATTGATAGTGAAGCCATCCGAAAGCGTCAGCAGCAGCTGCGAGGAGCCAAAATAGATAAACAGCACCACCAGAATTTCTGGCAGGCCACGCAGAATGGTTACCAGCGCTGAACCTGCCCACGCGACAGGACGCCATTTTGCCGACTCCCATACCGCAAAGAACATCGCCAGCGCCAGCCCGACAATCAATGCACAAACGGCAAGGCCGACGGTCATCCTGGCGGCGCTTGCTAAAGGAAAAAATTCATTCATCAGGAATTACTTCTGGAACCATTTGTTGTAGATGGTTTCGTAAGTGCCATCTTTCTTCACTTTTTCCAGCGCAGTGTTGAGTTTCTGCTGCAGCTCAGTGTTGCCCTGACGTACCGCGATGCCGAGGCCAGTGCCGAAGTAATCTTTATCGGTCACTTTGTCGCCCACCGCCGCCAGTTTCGGGTTATCTTTCAGCCACTCAGTGACCACTGCGGTGTCACCGAAGACGCCGTCGATACGCCCGTTTTGCAGATCCAGTTTTGCGTTCTGGTAGCTGTCATACGGAACGGTAGTGATTTCCGGGTGCTTATCCATAATGAATTTCTGGTGTGTCGTCCCGTTCTGTACGCCGACTTTTTTGCCTTTCAGCTGATCAACACTGGTGTATTTGCCTTGCTGACCCACAAACAGGGCAGAGTTGTCATAGTACGGGGTGGTAAACAGCACCTGCTTTTCACGCTCCGGAGTGATATCCATGCCCGCCATCACGGCTTCTACGCGACGGAATTTCAGGCTTGGGATCAGGCTGTCAAACGCCTGGTTAGAGAAAGTGCAGGTTGCATCAATCTCTTTACACAGCGCTTGTGCCAGGTCGACGTCAAAACCAACGATCTGGTTGTTTGCATCAATCGATTCAAACGGAGGATAGGAGGCTTCGGTAGCAAAACGAATGGTTTCGGCAGCTGTGGCGGAAAGACTAAAACCTGCAATTAACGCGGCAATCAGAACTTTTTTCATTGTTGTTATCCCGAATCTTAGTGAGAGAGATAGTTTTTAAATGCTTCGGTTTGCGGCTCGGTAAAGCAGCTCGCGTCGCCTTGTTCTACGATATGACCATTTTCCATATACACCACTCGGCTGGCGGTTTTACGCGCCACTTCAACTTCGTGGGTGACGATCACCTGGGTAATATTCGTTTCTGCCAGCTCACGAATGATGCTGACGATTTGTGCCGTAATTTCCGGGTCCAGTGCGGCGGTCGGTTCATCGAACAGCAGTACCTGCGGTTCCATCATCAACGCACGGGCAATAGCAACACGCTGCTGCTGACCACCAGAAAGATGCAGCGGGTAACGATCGCTATAAGGTTTGAGACGCAGACGTTCCAGCAGTTTTTCTGCACGGGCCAGCGCCTGATCTTTACTCAACCCCAGTACACGGCAGGGCGCTTCAATCAGGTTTTGCTGCACGGTCAGATGCGGCCACAGGTTGTATTGCTGAAACACCATGCCAACGTTACGACGCAAATCGCGAATCGCTTTGTCAGAGGGTGTTTTGGTGAAATCGAAATGGTTGCCTGCAATGTTGAGCGTACCGGAGCGCGGCATCTCAAGCAGATTGAGTACACGCAGCAGCGAGCTTTTACCCGCGCCGCTGGGGCCAAGTAACACCAGCGTTTCGCCCTGTGGGCAATCCAGCGTGATATCGAACAGCGCCTGATGCGCGCCGTAGAAGCAATTAATGCCGTTTAATTGAATACTCATTGACACTCGTATACTGGCAGTCTGATAGCTATTGAGGTCGAAGATAGTACCTTTGACAGAATAATTATGCAATATTTCTGCTTTAAAAGTTAAAAGCAAAGCGCATTATTCAATAAACATAGCACAAAATAACGGGGGCGGTGGTCGGCGAGCATAAATGTCGGCATTCCTCACGAAATGCCGGACAATTTACGGGGTTTATTGGTTGATCAAGGCGTTAGCGATTCTCGATGGACTGACGGAGCGTACCCGCCGTGGCATGAACGCTACCGCCTAAGTAACGCACATCGTCGATGACCCAACACTGGCCTTCCTGAATCATTAACACTTCATCCTGCCAACCCTGGTCACCCTGTTTGAGATCCACGCGCAATGGAATGTTACGGGCATCACGATTAGGGATAGCCGATGCACTGGCAACGTGGGCGCTATCTGGCAAGGTGGTTCGACTGGAGAATGGATCGTTGGTCAGTAGTTCCCGATGGTTATTATCCCGGGAGGCATCGCTAAGCAGTGTCGCCAGTTTGTCGCTCAGATAAGGGCGCAAGGCGGTGATGTCGTTGCTGCGGTGCAAAATGCGGTAGTCATAAAATTGCTGGGCCACGTTATCCGGGCCTCCTTCAACGCAAGGACCACTGCGTGTGCCGTTATCTTTATAAGCTGGAGTGACTGTGGTGCAGGCACTGAGGAGCAGTGCGCAGGGGATAAGCATTGTCAATTTGCTGTAGCGCATAATGATTTCCTTATAAGCGATCGCTCTGAAAGCGTTCTACGATAATAATGATATCCTTTCAATAATAGCGTATCAGTCTGATAATGCTTTTGAGATCGAAGGCTTAGCAAACAAGGAGATCGATCATGCAATTTTCTACAACCCCAACTCTGGAAGGCCAGACCATCGTTGAATATTGCGGTGTGGTGACCGGCGAAGCGATTTTAGGTGCCAATATTTTCCGTGATTTCTTTGCCGGTATCCGCGATATCGTTGGCGGACGTTCCGGTGCGTATGAAAAAGAACTGCGTAAAGCACGGGAGATCGCCTTTGAGGAATTAGGCTCCCAGGCGCGGGCGCTGGGGGCCGATGCCGTCGTCGGTATTGATATCGACTACGAAACGGTCGGGCAAAACGGCAGTATGCTGATGGTTAGCGTCAGCGGTACGGCGGTGAAAACGCGTCGATGAGAAGAGTCTTCTGGCTGGTCGCTGCCGCTCTGTTATTGGCAGGGTGTGCAGGCGAAAAAGGCATTGTCGAGAAAGAGGGATATCAGCTTGATACCCGACGCCAGGCGCAGGCGGCGTATCCGCGCATTAAAGTGCTGGTGATCCACTACACCGCAGATGATTTTGATAGCTCGCTGGCGACACTGACCGATAAGCAGGTCAGCTCGCATTATCTGGTCCCTGCGGTACCACCGCGATACAACGGTAAACCGCGCATCTGGCAACTGGTGCCGGAACAAGAACTGGCCTGGCATGCGGGGATTAGCGCCTGGCGCGGGGCAACGCGCCTTAACGACACCTCTATTGGCATTGAGCTGGAAAACCGTGGCTGGCAAAAATCGGCCGGAGTGAAATATTTTGCCCCGTTTGAACCGGCACAGATTCAGGCGCTTATTCCACTGGCGAAAGATATTATTGCCCGTTATCACATCAAGCCGGAAAACGTAGTGGCACATGCGGATATCGCACCGCAGCGCAAAGACGATCCGGGGCCATTATTTCCCTGGCAGCAACTGGCGCAGCAGGGGATTGGTGCCTGGCCGGATGCGCAGCGGGTTAACTTTTACCTTGCCGGGCGCGCGCCGCACACACCGGTAGATACCGCGTCATTGCTGGAGCTTTTGGCGCGCTACGGTTATGACGTTAAACCTGATATGACACCGCGCGAGCAGCGGCGCGTGATTATGGCATTCCAGATGCATTTCCGCCCGACGTTATATAACGGCGAAGCGGATGCAGAAACTCAGGCGATTGCCGAAGCATTGCTGGAGAAATACGGGCAGGATTAGCGCGGCAGTTTTCCGTGGTCGCGTAGCCAGGCGGCAGTTTTCTCGATACCTTCATCCAGGGTGATGACCGGCTGATAACCTAACTCTTCCTGCGCACGCGTAATATCCAGCGTAAAGTCAAAATTCAACTTGGAGACGCCGTAGTGGGTCAGCGGCGGCTCTTTTGCTGACTTGCGGCCTAAACGCTCCATGCTGCGGGCGATCATATCCAGCATCGGGTAGGGGACGGAACGAATACGACAGTCAATATTCAACTCGTCGATCAGCTTCTGCACGATGCTGCGCAGTGTGCGATGCTCGCCGTTGGTGATGTTGTACACACGCCCGGAAGGTAGCTTATCGCAGGCTTCCTGGCTTGCCAGCCACATTGCGTGCACGGCATTTTCATAGTAGGTCATATCGACCAGCGCACTGCCGCCATGCGGTAACAGAATACTGCCGTAGTGGTGCATCATATGCGCCAGACGGGGAATAAAGACTTTATCGTGCGGTCCGAACAGACTTTGTGGGCGCAGAATAGTAAAGCGCGTTTGTGGATTCGCCTGCGAAAGCATATTGATCACTTCTTCGCTGGCTGCTTTGCTGCGGGCAAACTCGTTGGCGAAGCGGTGAGGGCGAAAATCTTCTTTAATATCGCGATGGTGGTGATAATCGAAGTACAGGGAGGGGGAAGAGATATGAATAAAGTTACGCACACCCCAGGCGACAGCCCATTCACCCAGGCGGCGAGTGGCGCGAACGTTAGCCAGATCGAAAGCCTGTTGTGTCCCCCAGGGTGAGGTAAAGCTGGAGCAGTGCCACAGCGTATCAATGCCCGCGAGCATCACTTTAGCTTGTGATGAAACCAGCTCGGTCAGATCCGCCGGAACAAACTCTGCGCCCATTTTTTCCAGCAATTTGCCCATTGCCTCGTTGCGACCGGTCGCTCGCACGCTGATGCCTTTCTGGCATAAAAACTCTACCGCGTTTCGACCTAAGCCGCTGGTGGCGCCGGTAACCAGTACCTTCATATCAATCCACTGTTGTTGAGAAAATAACGTGCGCATTCTTCCGTGATTTCCCCCATGATGCAATGGGAAACATGAAAGAATAACGCAGGTTTTGTCGATTAATCTGTGCTTTGTTCTGCCAGTCTGGCGATTTGTTTTGCCATTCCGCGAAAAATAAACAGATGCGCGGGGATCATCAATAACCAGTAAAACAGCCCCGGCATACCGTGCGGATGCCAGAAAGCGCGGACATCGATAGTACGATAGTCGCCTTTATCTTCCAGGCTAAAACACAGTCGTCCCAGCCCCGGCGCTTTCATGCCAAATAACAACGTAAGTTGTTTTTCCGGTTCAACGACAATCACTTTCCAGCTATCCACCGCATCGCCAGTCTGTAAATATTCGCGCTCCGGGCGGCCTTTCGCCAGCTTATGACCGATCGCGCGGTCCATCAACGCCCGTGTCTGCCACAAAATATTGCCAAAGAAATAACGCTCTTTACCGCCGATTTGGTTCACTACCTGCCATAAAGCAGCAAGGCTGGCGGACGTTTTAACGGTAAACCCCGCCTGTTTGGCAAAATAACCGTACTCCGGTCGCCAGCGGGCAAAGGCCTGAGCGTCGTAGCCCCAGTCGCTGGAGTTGACCAGTTTTTCCTCCTCTTTCAACGTGCTACGTACCGCGTCATCGAAAGCGATCAGCCGTTGTGGGATGAGTGCACGTAGCGCGGTATCATCCGCCAGCAGATCGTGTTTCAGCCCCTGAATCAACGCCCTGGCGGTGGTGGGCGGTACGGAAGTAATCACATTGAGAAACCACACCGAAATCCAGCGGGTGGGGAGGGGGATGGGGATCAACCAGCGGCGCTTACCGCTCACCGCCATAAAATGTTCAAACTGTTGCTGATAACTGAGCACCTCTGGTCCGGCGGCTTCGAAGATGCGGTGTTCGCTGGCCGGATGATCTAACAACGCAACCAGATAGTGCAGCAAGTTTTCCAGCGCAATGGGCGTGGTGCGTGAACGAACCCAGCGCGGAGGCGTTAAGACTGGCAGGTTGTAGACCATATCGCGCATGACTTCGAACGCCGCGGAACCTGCGCCAACGATAATTCCGGCCCGCAGTTCGGTCACGGGTACATTCGCTTCACGCAGAATGTCCGCCGTAGCCTGACGAGCACGCAGATGATCCGACTGCTCATGTGGCGGGGCCTGCAACGAACTAAGAAAGATTAATTGCTTAACTGGTACTTCACGTAGCGCATCGCGGACGTTGAGAGCCACCTGGCGCTCCTGAGCGATAAAATCGCCGCCTTCGCCCATGCTGTGCACCAGAAAATAGACCGTATCGATATCCTGCAACAGGGCCGGTAGGTTATCCGGCCAGCTGAGATCGACTTTATGGCAACTGACGTTTGCCAGTTGCAGCTTTGCAAGCCTGTCGACATGACGTGCCGCCGCCAGGATCTGATGCCCTTGCTGGCTGAGTGTGCGCACCAGATGCTGACCAATGTAGCCACTGGCACCGAGAACTAAAATGCGTTGCGGCACGTCTCTCTCCTTAACGCGCCAGGAATGCACGCCAGTGGGCGGCGACTTCCGCCAGTTGTTCGCGCGAGACGTCAAGATGCGTCACCAGGCGGACAATCGGCGAGGCGTTAATCAGCACGTTTCTCGCTTTCATGTATTCGCCTAACGCGGCAGCATTTTCTTCCCCGACGCGAACAAACAGCATATTGGTGTCCTGACGCATCACATCCGCGCCTGCTTCACGCAGCTGCTCCGCCATCCAGGCAGCGTTGTCGTGGTCTTCCTGCAAGCGCGCAACGTTATTTTTCAGGGCATATATCCCGGCGGCAGCCAGAGTGCCGGACTGGCGCATCCCGCCACCTGTCATTTTCCGCCAGCGAATGGCACGTTTAATGTAATCACGATTACCGACGAGTAATGAACCGACTGGCGTCCCAAGACCTTTCGACAGGCAAATGGTGAACGAATCACAATATTGCGTGATCTCTTTCAGTTCGCAGCCGTAAGCCACCACGGCATTAAAGATGCGCGCACCGTCAACATGCAGCGCCAGATTGCGCTCGCGGGTAAATTCCCATGCTTCTTTCAGGTATTCACGCGGCAGCACTTTGCCGTTGTGGGTGTTTTCCAGACTGAGTAATTTGGTGCGGGCGAAATGGATATCGTCGGGTTTGATTTTCATCGCCACTTTATCCAGCGGTAGCGTGCCGTCGGCAGCCGCGTCGATGGGTTGCGGCTGAATACTGCCCAGCACCGCTGCGCCACCGGCTTCAAACAGATAGTTATGCGCGGCCTGACCGACAATATACTCTTCGCCACGTTCGCAGTGACTGAGCAGAGCGACCAGGTTGGCCTGAGTGCCGGTAGGCAGAAAAATGGCGGCTTCTTTACCGGAAAGCTCTGCTGCATAGTCCTGCAGAGCATTAACGGTAGGGTCGTCTCCGTAAACGTCGTCCCCAACCGGGGCGGCCATCATCGCTTCGAGCATGGCGCGGCTCGGTCGGGTAACGGTATCACTGCGTAAATCAATCATGGCATGTCCTTATTATGACGGGAAATGCCACCCTTTTTACCTTAGCCAGTTCGTTTTCGCCAGTTCGATCACTTCATCGCCGCGTCCGCTGATGATTGCGCGCAACATATACAAGCTAAATCCTTTGGCCTGTTCGAGTTTGATCTGCGGTGGAATGGCTAACTCTTCTTTGGCGACCACCACATCCACCAGCACCGGACCGTCGATGGAGAAGGCGCGTTGCAGGGCTTCATCAACTTCAGACGCTTTTTCTACACGGATACCCGTAATGCCGCACGCTTCGGCAATGCGGGCAAAGTTTGTGTCGTGTAGTTCGGTGCCGTCAGTCAAATAGCCACCAGCTTTCATCTCCATCGCCACAAAGCCCAGCACGCTGTTGTTAAAGACGACAATTTTCACTGGCAGTTTCATCTGCACTACTGAGAGGAAATCGCCCATCAACATGCTAAAACCGCCATCGCCGCACATGGCGACCACCTGACGTTCTGGCTCTGTCGCCTGCGCACCCAGCGCCTGCGGCATGGCGTTAGCCATCGAACCGTGGTTAAACGAACCTAACAGGCGACGCTTGCCGTTCATTTTTAGATAACGTGCCGCCCACACCGTTGGCGTACCAACGTCACAGGTGAAAATAGCGTCATCGGCGGCAAAATGACTAATTTGCTGCGCCAGATATTGCGGGTGAATGGCTTTCTCGCTCGGTTTAGCTAAATCGTCCAGCCCTTTGCGGGCGTCGCGGTAATCTTCCAGCGCTTTATCCAGAAACTTGCGATCGGCTTTTTCTTCCACCAATGGAAGCAATGCACGCAGAGTCGACTTGATATCGCCGACCAGTGCCATATCCACCTTGCTGTGAGCGCCGATGCTGGCTGGGTTGATATCAATCTGAATGATTTTGGCATCGGTCGGGTAGAAGGCGCGGTAGGGAAATTGCGTGCCGAGTAGCACTAACGTGTCGGCGTTCATCATGGTATGGAAACCTGACGAGAAGCCGATTAACCCGGTCATTCCAACATCATACGGATTATCGTATTCGACATGTTCTTTACCGCGCAGGGCATGAACAATAGGCGCTTTAATTTTCCCGGCAAACTCAACTAACTCTTTATGCGCCCCCGCGCAGCCGCTGCCACACATCAGGGCGATATTGCTGGAATAACGCAGCAGTTGCGCCAGTTTGCGTAACTCTTCTTCTTCCGGCGTCACGACTGGCTGTGGCGCATGATACCAGTGCATGGTTGCCCCTTCTGGCGCAGGTTTTAACGCCACGTCGCCTGGTAACACGACAACCGAAACGCCACGGTTAAGCACCGCTTTGCGCATGGCAATCGCCAGTACTTGTGGGATCTGCTCCGGGCTGGAAACCAGCTCGCAATAGTGACTACATTCGCGGAATAGCTCTTGTGGGTGGGTTTCCTGGAAATAGCCGCTGCCAATTTCGCTGGAGGGAATATGAGCGGCAATCGCCAGTACCGGAACGTGATTGCGGTGGCAATCGAACAGGCCGTTGATTAAGTGCAGGTTGCCGGGGCCGCACGATCCGGCGCAGACCGCCAGTTCTCCGCTAAGTTGTGCTTCAGCGCCAGCGGCAAAGGCCGCCACTTCTTCGTGGCGGGTGGACATCCACTCGATGGTGCCCATGCGATTAAGACTGTCACTAAGACCGTTCAGAGAGTCGCCTGTGACTCCCCAGATGCGTTTCACCCCTGCCGATTCGAGTGTTTTGGCGATATAAGCTGCAACCGTTTGTTTCATGGTTCTCCATCTCCTGAATGTGATAACGGTAACAAGTTTAGTTCATCTGACGGAGGGGGAAGGGATGGGAGAGAAAGGAGGCACTAACGGTTAAATAGCCCGATGAAAGGAATATCATCGGGCATAAGGCGATTATGCGAGAACCAAATCCCCCTGCGGATGGCAGGAGCAGGCCAGTACGTAACCTTCAGCGATTTCGGCGTCGGTCAGCGTCATTGTGCTGCTCACCGTATATTCACCGGAAACCACTTTTGTCTTACAGCAGCCGCAAACACCCGCACGGCAGGCGGCGACAACCGGAACGTTATTGCTTTCCAGCGCCTCCAGTAGCGTGGTGCCAACCGGGGCGTAAAATTCTCGTGCCGGTTGCAGTTTGGTGAATTTCAGACCGCTGGTCGCTGCTTCCGCTACTGGGGTGAAGAATTTCTCTTTAAAGAAACGCGTCACGCCGAGCGCTTTCACTTCCTGCTCTACCCAATCCATATACGGAGCCGGGCCGCAGGTCATCACGGTACGTGAAGCTAAGTCAGGTACACCTGCCAGCAGTTCGCGAGTGAGACGACCAGCGATAAAGCCTTCGGTAACGTTATTTTCTGCCACCAGCGTTACCGGATAGTTACGCCACTCATCGGCGAAAATAACATCCTGCGGCGTACGCACGTTGTAGATCACCCGCACATCGGCCTGTGGACGGTTCTTCGCAAGCCAGCGACGCATCGACATAATCGGCGTGACGCCGCAGCCTGCCGCCAGCAACAGGAATTTATCTTCTGCTTTATCGTCGCAGGTAAATTCCCCCATCGCGTCCGAAAGCCAGAGATAATCACCGCGTTTTACATCGCGCGTCAGCCACTGGGAGCCGACACCGTCATCAATCCGCCGCACGGTCAGGGTGATATATTCACTCACGCCTGGCGTGGAGGAAATGGTGTAAGCACGCAGCGTTTCCGCTGAGTTTCGCACGCTGACCAGTGCATATTGCCCGGCGCGATATGGGTAGTAATCGTGGCAAATCAGGGAAATCGTCCACACATCCGGCGTTTCTTGCGTAATGTGATGAACCTGCATCCGCCACGGGCATTGATTCGTTGGCATCGTCATCGACAAACTCCTTACGCGCTCAACAGTTGCTTCATGTCTTCTTCAACAGTGGTGATAGAACGCAGGCCGAATTTCTCGTTCAGCACCGCCAGCAGGTCTGGTGTCAGGAAACCAGGTGCAGTCGGGCCGGTGACGATATTTTTCACGCCCAGAGAAAGCAGCGTCAGCAGAATGACGATCGCTTTCTGTTCAAACCAGGAGAGCACCAGCGACAGCGGCAGATCGTTGACACCGCAGCCCAGTTTCTCTGCCAGAGTGACAGCCAGAATAATCGCTGAGTAAGCATCGTTACATTGACCTGCATCTACCAGACGCGGCAGACCTTCGATATCGCCAAACTCAAGTTTGTTAAAGCGATATTTACCACAGGCGAGGGTCAGGATCAGGCAGTCATCCGGCACGCTGGTGGCGAAATCGGTGAAGTAGTGGCGCTCGCCGCGTGCGCCGTCACAGCCACCAAGCAGGAAGATATGACGCAGTTTTTCACGGCTCACCAGATCAATCAGCGTATCAGCAGCGCCAAGCAGCGTCTGGCGACCAAAACCCACGGTGATAAGGTGCGGAATTTCGCTGTACGGGAAGCCTGCCATCTGTTGCGCCTGGGTGATAACCGCAGAGAAATCATCACCGTCCAGATGACGCACGCCAGGCCAGCCAACAATGCTGCGGGTCCAGATACGATCGTCATAAGCGCCTACGGTTGGGTCGATGATGCAGTTCGAGGTCATCACGATGGGGCCAGGGAAACGAGCGAACTCCACTTGCTGATTCTGCCAGCCGCTGCCGTAGTTACCGACCAGATGCTTGAATTTACGCAGCTCCGGGTAGCCATGCGCAGGCAGCATTTCGCCGTGGGTGTAGACATTAACGCCCGTGCCTTCGGTCTGTTCCAGCAGGTTGTAGAGATCTTTGAGATCGTGACCGGAAATCAGAATGCATTTACCCGCCGTCGCTTTGACGTTGACCTGGGTTGGCGTCGGGTGACCGTATTTACCGGTTTCGCCTGCATCCAGAATGCTCATCACTTTGAAGTTCATCTGGCCGATTTCCATTGAACACTCAAGAAGCGCGTTCATATCGGCAGGCCAGGTCCCCAGCCACGCCATGATTTTATGGTACTGGGCATAAATATCGTTGTCGTATTGACCGAGAACATGCGCGTGTTCCATATAGGCCGCCGCACCTTTCAGGCCATACAGGCACAGCAGACGCAGGCCGAGAATGTTTTCGCCAATCGCCGCTTTATCTTTGTTAGGGGTAAATTCTGCTGCCTGACGTTGCAGCTCGCCGAGATCGTCGCTCACCAGTTGCAGGTCAGCCATCGGGTTATCGACGCGCGCGTTGGCATCTACAGCCAGGCATTGCGCTTTCAGCGCCTCGCGCAGGGCAATCGCTTCACGAGCGTAGCCGACAATACGCGGAGAATCGAAGTTAACGTTGGTCAGGGTTGAGAAAAAGGCACGTGGCGCGAAGCTGTCAACATCGTGGTTGATGATGCCGTATTCACGCGCTTTTACCGCCCAGGCAGAAAGCCCTTGCAGCGCCGCGATGAGTAAATCCTGAAGGTCAGAAGTTTCCGCCGTTTTACCACACATCCCCTGCGCGTATGAGCAGCCGTTTCCTGCCGGAGTACGGATAGTTTGTTCACATTGCACACAAAACATGATCACACCTTTTAAAGTTATATTTAATATACATGTTTAAGGTTAAGACGCTTAACGCGGGGATAAAAGGGATTTTTCATGCAACTTTAAGGGAGATTGATTTAGCGCAATTTTGGCGGCAGGGATCTACCGCCAGAGAGGTATTACGCAGAGAAAAAGGCGATGAGGATCGGCACTAACAGGCTAAGAATAAAACCGTGAACAATTGCCGCCGGGACCATATCCAGCCCGCCAGTACGTTGAAGAACGGGCAGGGTGAAATCCATTGATGTGGCACCGCATAAGCCCAGTGCAGTAGAGCGGCTGCGGCGAATCAGCCCAGGGATCAACATAATAGCAATCAGTTCACGGGCCAGATCATTAAAAAACGCCGCGCTCCCGATTACCGGACCAAAAGATTCGGTCAATAAAATACCGGAAAGAGAATACCAGCCGAAACCGGAGGCCATTGCCAGCGCGGTATTGATGGGGAGATCAAGAATAAAGGCGTTAATTAAACCACCAATTAATGAACTGACAACCACCACCACGGCGACAATCATTCCCCGGCGATTAAGGACAATCTGCTTTAAGGTCATGCCATTATTGCGCAACTGAATACCAACGAGGAAAAGTAGCAAAATTAACGTGTATTCACTGGCTTCGGTCGCGTGTTGTAAGAAAGCCAGTCCACTTAGACCAATGGCAAAACCAATCACTACTACGCCGCACAGTTTTAGCGACTCCAGCGCCATCGCAATACGCGACGGGAGTTTTTCTTGCTGATGGTGGTTGCGCCACGGCAGGCCTCGCTCCAGCCACATCAGGGCGGCAATATTACACAGTAAAATAACGGTAATACTGACGGCAGAATAATGCAGAATCGCCAACAGGTTACTGGCGAGGTTATCGAGAAACGCCAGACTGATACCCATAAAAAAGAGAATAAGGTAAACCATCCAGCTTAATAGCTGATTAATAACTTTTAACGCAGCTTGTTGGCGAAGCGGAATGAGGTAACCCACAATCAGGGGAACCAGAATGATTAACAGCCCAGAAAACATGAAAACCCAGTCCTTGCAAAGATGAAGTCGAAATGCGCGATGACACACTACTGAAAGCGGAAGGACGAGTAAAGTTGCAATTAAAAGGAAATGTTATGCATAAGGAGCAGTAGAGTATTCGTTTTCATTTAAAGATATTCTTGCGCTTTAATTACAAACTGCACCGATGTTGGTGGCGTCAAAATCGCCGAGGCGTTCCCTGAAGGCCGGGGCAGCCCACATGGATGTGGGCTGAGGGCGCGTTTTACAGGGATGTTACCTCGCGCCCGACCCGGTAGCCGTAAGGGATAAGTCGAGGGCACCGCGCAGCGGCGATTTTGTTCGCCAGAGCCCGGGGGTGCAGGGGGCGGCGGCGATTGGCCGCCCCCTGCGCGCTCCTTGCGCCAGTGGCAATATGTTGCTTAGCTCATGAAAGGAGCGCAACAAGATGATGAATCAACATATAACAACATCTTAAAAAAAGGCCTGACATTACGCCAGGCCTTCTGCGTTAATTAATCACGCTTTTCCAGCAGGGTCCGGTAAATCAGACCACCGATAATGCCGCCGACAATTGGCACCACCCAGAAGAACCACAGTTGTTCTAATGCCCAGCCGCCCTGGAAGATAGCAACCGCGGTGCTGCGCGCCGGGTTAACAGAAGTGTTAGTCACCGGAATACTAATTAAGTGAATCAGGGTTAAGGCCAGACCAATAGCGATCGGCGCAAAACCTGCCGGCGCGAATTTGTCGGTTGCGCCGTGGATCACCAACAGGAAACCTGCACTCAATACCAGTTCAACTACCAGCGCGGAAAGCATGGAATAACCGCCTGGTGAATGCTCGCCATAACCGTTAGAAGCAAAACCGCTGGCTGCCGCGTCAAAACCCGTTTTACCACTGGCAATTAAATACAGCAGCGCCGCTGCAACAATACCGCCGACAACCTGGGCAATTACGTAGCCAACGACTTCTTTTGCCGGAAAACGTCCGCCAGCCCATAAACCAATAGTGACCGCCGGGTTAAAATGACCACCAGAAATATGACCAACAGCAAAGGCCATCGTCAGAACGGTCAGACCGAACGCCAACGCCACGCCGGCAAAACCAATGCCTAATTCCGGGAAGCCTGCGGCCAGTACAGCACTACCACAGCCACCAAAAACAAGCCAGAAAGTACCAAAACATTCAGCTGCTAATTTTCTGAACATATCCACCTCAATTAAAAATTGACCCTGTGAAAAATATGGTCGTTTTATAGGGTCGTCGTAAAAAAGTGACGACGGAAATAATGCGCGGCTATTTTAAAAACGAAGGCGAGTCATTCACCAGATAAATAAATCCAGTAAATTTGATTTAGGGCAACAGCGGGTTGCCCCATATAGTCATTTGTCTGATTGACAGTGTAGTGCACGCAAAAGATTTAATCCTTTAGGCGTAATAAAAAATAATTTATCATGCTAATTATTTGATTTTGTTGTTTTTGCAGACTTATCAGCAAGAGGGAGTATAACGCGATTATTCGCTCATTTTTCAGACATTTGCCATGCTTAAATGTGATGTCATCACGTATTAGCAAGGCCTTTCCCGTTATACTGCCAGCGTAAAGGATAAGTCACATATTTCTGGAGGGGATATGATTCTTGAGCGCGTTGAAATTGTGGGTTTTCGCGGTATCAACCGTTTGTCGTTGATGCTGGAACAAAACAACGTCCTGATTGGGGAGAACGCGTGGGGTAAATCCAGCTTGCTGGACGCCTTAACTCTGCTGCTATCGCCAGAATCAGATCTCTACCATTTTGAGCGCGACGATTTCTGGTTCCCGCCGGGAGATATCAACGGGCGAGAACATCATCTGCATATTATTTTGACCTTCCGCGAATCGCTGCCAGGCCGACATCGGGTTCGCCGTTATCGGCCGCTGGAAGCGTGCTGGACGCCATGCACCGATGGCTATCACCGTATTTTTTATCGTCTGGAAGGGGAGAGTGCGGAAGACGGCAGCGTGATGACACTGCGCAGTTTTCTCGATAAAGACGGACATCCGATTGATGTCGAGGATATTAACGATCAGGCACGCCATCTGGTGCGTTTAATGCCGGTGCTGCGCTTGCGTGATGCCCGTTTTATGCGCCGTATTCGTAACGGCACGGTGCCAAATGTCCCTAATGTGGAAGTCACCGCGCGCCAGCTCGATTTCCTCGCCCGTGAGTTATCCTCACATCCGCAAAATCTCTCTGATGGGCAGATTCGTCAGGGACTTTCCGCAATGGTACAGCTGCTTGAGCATTATTTCTCTGAGCAGGGGGCCGGACAGGCGCGATATCGTTTAATGCGGCGGCGAGCCAGCAATGAGCAACGAAGCTGGCGCTATCTGGATATCATCAACCGGATGATTGACCGACCTGGTGGGCGCTCGTATCGGGTTATTTTGCTCGGCCTATTTGCTACTTTGTTGCAGGCAAAAGGCACATTGCGACTGGATAAAGACGCCCGTCCATTGTTGCTGATCGAAGATCCAGAAACCCGTTTACACCCCATTATGCTTTCAGTTGCCTGGCATCTGTTGAATCTTCTGCCATTGCAGCGCATTGCCACCACCAACTCGGGTGAGTTGCTTTCGTTAACGCCGGTAGAGCATGTTTGCCGACTGGTACGTGAGTCCTCGCGCGTTGCCGCCTGGCGTCTGGGGCCGAGTGGCTTGAGTACCGAAGATAGCCGACGCATATCCTTTCACATTCGTTTTAACCGTCCGTCATCGCTGTTTGCACGCTGCTGGTTGCTGGTGGAAGGGGAAACGGAAACCTGGGTTATCAATGAACTGGCGCGTCAGTGCGGACATCATTTTGATGCCGAAGGGATCAAGGTCATTGAGTTTGCCCAGTCCGGGCTAAAGCCACTGGTTAAATTTGCCCGCCGAATGGGGATTGAATGGCATGTACTGGTCGATGGCGATGAAGCAGGGAAGAAATATGCCGCTACGGTACGCAGCCTGTTGAATAACGATCGGGAAGCCGAACGAGAACATTTAACGGCGTTACCGGCGCTGGATATGGAACATTTTATGTATCGCCAGGGATTTTCCGATGTGTTCCACCGCATGGCGCAAATCCCGGAAAATGTACCGATGAATCTACGCAAAATTATCTCGAAAGCGATCCATCGCTCTTCCAAACCCGATCTTGCCATTGAAGTGGCAATGGAGGCAGGACGTCGTGGTGTGGACTCCGTACCGACGCTGCTGAAAAAAATGTTCTCACGCGTGCTGTGGCTGGCGCGCGGTCGCGCGGATTAACCGCGAAACATCGTGGCCATTTGTGGCTGAATAGCGTCGAGCATCTCATAGCGCCGACGGTATTCAGCCCGTTTTTTACTGGCGATTTCGGCAATCTCTTTTCGTGCTATCTGTGCTGGAAGGCGGTAATGGCGTTCAGCATCACATACGCCGCCAACCGATTCCCAGAAAGCGTTGTAATCAGCGTGGATCTTGCCTTCTTTATCGCGATAACGCAGGCTGCGGTAAATATGCGTTTCATTGCTGACGGCAATAATCTGCTCTACCTGCAAACGTTGGGCAAACAGACAGGCCGCTTCCATCACGAGGCGTTTGGGAAATAGCCCGTGGCAGGCTTTCGTCGCATTCTGGATTTCCTGATGTGGAATTTCCCATTTTGCGCCTTGCAGTCCGCCAATAAACATCGTTCTTTTCCCCTGATATTCACACAGGGTAAACGTGATCTCTGCCAGAGGAATACCTTCGCTGTTGCGGAACAGGATTGTGCTGTCACCTTCTTTATCCATTGAGATCATCATGGTCAGCTCAAGCGTGAACTGCTCGCCGTTTTTGCCTTCCAGCTTCGCCAGTTGCAGCCCGGGGGTATTCAAATATAAGCTGAATTCTTCCGCCGACATACATTCGCGGAGTAACGCATAATGGTAACGTAACGCCTCCAGCAATTGCTTACGGCTAAGATTCGCCGCAAGGTAAGGGCGATGCAGACGCACAGGCAGTCGCGGCTGGCGCGTTAACAATACATTGAGATTAGGCCAGTGGGAAAGTTCGTTCATCCACTCAACGCTTAAACGCGGCATAATCAACGAGCGCAGCAAAAATTTCTGGCGAAAACTACGGCGATGCCAGAATTTACCCGGCCGACACTGTCCACGTGCCAGACTAAGAAAAAGTGACAGGCTGCTGAGAGATTCAGATGGCGTAAAGGTCCGTTCAGTTAGCTGCGACATATTCATGAAATCAATGGTTATACATGGCGTCGATTTCACCATTGCGTATCTTAACCAAACATCAATAGTGTGATTACTAACGTAAATTTTAGGGTTTTGTTGATATTTCGTTGAAGTTAATGACCCGGATTGGCATATGGAGTATTCAGAAAATTTATGAAAAAGCGGAAAACCGTGAAGAAGCGTTACGTTATTGCGCTGGTGATAGTCATCGCCGGACTGATTACGTTATGGAGAATTCTTAACGCACCCGTGCCGACTTATCAGACGCTGATTGTGCGCCCCGGTGATTTACAGCAAAGCGTGCTGGCGACCGGAAAGCTGGACGCGCTGCGTAAGGTTGATGTGGGCGCGCAGGTCAGCGGTCAGTTGAAAACTCTGTCGGTGGCGATTGGCGATAAAGTAAAAAAAGACCAGCTTTTAGGGGTTATTGATCCTGAACAGGCTGAAAACCAGATTAAGGAGGTCGAAGCAACGCTGATGGAGCTACGTGCGCAGCGGCAGCAGGCGGAAGCGGAGCTGAAACTGGCGCGGGTGACGTATTCCCGTCAGCAACGTCTGGCACAAACGAAGGCTGTTTCACAGCAGGATCTCGACACCGCCGCGACGGAGATGGCTGTGAAACAGGCGCAAATTGGCACCATTGACGCGCAAATCAAGCGCAATCAGGCTTCTCTCGATACGGCTAAAACCAATCTCGATTACACTCGCATCGTTGCCCCGATGGCCGGGGAAGTCACGCAAATCACCACTCTGCAAGGCCAGACGGTGATTGCCGCACAACAAGCACCGAACATTCTGACGCTGGCAGATATGAGCACCATGCTGGTAAAAGCGCAGGTTTCTGAAGCGGATGTAATCCACCTGAAGCCGGGGCAAAAAGCCTGGTTTACGGTGCTTGGCGATCCACTGACGCGCTACGAGGGGCAAATCAAGGATGTACTACCGACGCCGGAAAAGGTTAACGACGCTATTTTCTATTACGCCCGTTTTGAAGTCCCCAACCCCAATGGTTTGCTGCGGCTGGATATGACTGCGCAAGTGCATATTCAGCTCACCGATGTGAAAAATGTGCTGACGATCCCTCTGTCGGCGTTAGGCGATCCGGTTGGCGATAATCGTTATAAAGTCAAATTGTTGCGTAATGGTGAAACACGCGAGCGTGAAGTGACGATTGGCGCACGTAACGATACCGATGTTGAGATTGTCAAAGGGCTTGAAGCGGGCGATGAAGTGGTGATTGGTGAGGCCAAACCAGGAGCTGCACAATGACGCCTTTGCTCGAATTAAAGGATATTCGTCGCAGCTATCCTGCCGGTGATGAGCAGGTTGAGGTGCTGAAGGGCATCAGCCTCGATATTTATGCGGGTGAGATGGTCGCGATTGTTGGCGCTTCGGGTTCCGGTAAATCGACCCTGATGAATATTCTCGGCTGTCTGGATAAGGCCACCAGCGGCACCTATCGCGTCGCCGGTCAGGATGTTGCCACGCTGGACGCCGATGCGCTGGCGCAACTGCGCCGCGAGCATTTCGGCTTTATTTTCCAGCGTTACCATTTGCTTTCGCATTTAACCGCCGAGCAGAACGTTGAAGTACCCGCCGTCTATGCTGGTCTTGAGCGGAAACAGCGACTGCTTCGTGCCCAGGAGTTGCTGCAACGGCTGGGGCTGGAAGACCGTACAGAGTATTATCCGGCACAGCTTTCGGGTGGTCAGCAACAGCGCGTCAGCATCGCGCGGGCATTGATGAACGGTGGTCAGGTAATTCTTGCCGATGAACCAACCGGCGCACTGGACAGCCATTCTGGCGAAGAGGTGATGGCGATCCTGCATCAGCTGCGCGATCGTGGGCATACGGTGATTATCGTCACCCACGATCCGCAGGTCGCTGCTCAGGCCGAGCGGGTGATCGAAATTCGCGACGGCGAAATTGTGCGCAATCCTCCCGCCATTGAAAAAGTGAATGTTACTGGCGGGACGGAACCTGTTGTCAACACGGTGTCTGGCTGGCGGCAGTTTGTCAGCGGTTTTAACGAGGCGCTGACGATGGCATGGCGGGCGCTGGCAGCGAATAAAATGCGTACTTTACTGACCATGCTGGGGATTATTATCGGTATTGCGTCGGTGGTTTCCATTGTCGTGGTGGGTGACGCCGCCAAACAAATGGTGCTGGCGGATATTCGTTCTATTGGTACGAATACTATTGATGTCTATCCCGGGAAAGATTTTGGCGATGACGATCCGCAATATCAGCAGGCGCTGAAGTACGACGACTTAATCGCCATCCAAAAACAACCGTGGGTCGCCTCAGCCACACCTGCCGTCTCGCAAAACCTGCGCCTGCGTTATAACAATGTTGATGTTGCTGCCAGTGCCAATGGCGTGAGCGGCGATTATTTTAATGTCTATGGCATGACCTTCAGTGAAGGAAACACCTTTAATCAGGAGCAGCTGAACGGTCGTGCGCAGGTCGTGGTTCTCGACAGTAATACTCGCCGCCAGCTTTTCCCCCATAAAGCAGATGTGGTTGGCGAGGTGATTCTGGTCGGCAATATGCCCGCCAGAGTCATTGGTGTGGCGGAAGAAAAACAGTCGATGTTTGGTAGCAGTAAAGTGCTGCGTGTCTGGCTACCTTACAGCACGATGTCCGGGCGAGTTATGGGCCAGTCGTGGCTTAACTCCATTACTGTCAGGGTGAAAGAAGGATTTGACAGCGCCGAGGCGGAACAGCAACTCACGCGTTTACTTTCACTGCGCCACGGAAAGAAGGATTTCTTTACCTGGAACATGGACGGCGTCTTGAAAACTGTTGAAAAGACCACACGTACTTTACAACTGTTTCTGACGCTGGTGGCGGTGATTTCGCTGGTGGTGGGCGGTATTGGTGTAATGAATATTATGCTGGTGTCAGTGACCGAGCGGACGCGGGAAATTGGCATTCGCATGGCTGTAGGTGCGCGAGCAAGCGATGTTTTGCAACAGTTCCTGATCGAAGCCGTACTGGTTTGCCTGGTCGGTGGCGCGTTGGGAATAACACTGTCACTGTTAATTGCTTTCACCTTGCAGCTTTTCTTACCCGGCTGGGAGATTGGTTTTTCACCGTTGGCGCTGCTGCTGGCGTTTCTCTGCTCGACGGTCACCGGGATTTTATTTGGCTGGTTACCCGCACGAAATGCGGCACGACTGGATCCAGTAGATGCTCTGGCACGAGAGTAATTTTTGAGATAAAAATGCCAGCCGATCGGGCTGGCATTTTGCCTTTAGGATGTACACAATGAGACAGAAGAGCTATGCGACTGCCGCTTCTACTTCGACGGGCACAATAACACTGGCGTGATTGCCTTTTGGCCCCTGGTGGACATCAAACTGAACGGATTGTCCAGCTTTTAGCGTTCTGTAACCATCCATCTGAATGGTGGAATAATGAGCGAAAATATCTTCGCCGCCGCCTTCAGGGCAGATGAAACCAAACCCTTTGGCATTGTTGAACCACTTAACAGTACCCTTTTCCATGCTTCGACATCCTTCGCAAATCTTATACAAGTAAGATGGAATAAACCGGGGTCAGAGAGGGGGCTGTTCAAAACCTCGCCAACTCTAGAAATACAATTTAGAGAATTAGGGCGAGCCGTCAAGCATTTGACAGGGGACAAGGGGCAGGTATGAATCAAAAATTTGAAGCAGTTAACGCTATTGACAGGAATGTGACAGATGTCGCTGATGCCAACGATAGATGATAGTTATTTATCATCTAGTGTTCGCGGGTGTTCGTGGTAGTGTTTTGTGTGCATTCATCGCTATGATTATAAAGGAAAATTTTGTTTTCCTTGTTCGCTCTTGTTCGTCACGGTTTGCCCTTGTACGATGCACGGTGTAGTCAATGGTGTAGTTAATTTTGATGACCGGAAACGCGAAACATGAGCAGCGCAATTCATAGACTTAGCGACACTCTTTTACGAAAATTAAGCGGATCACCAACCACAAAAAACGCCTTTTTTAATGACGGTGGCAATCTTAGCGTAAGACATTCCACCAGCGGCCTGTTAACCTGGTATTTCACTTACAGGGCCGGAACTGGCAGGCAGGTATCACCGGAACGCCTGAGACTGGGCAACTATCCCGATCTGAGCCTGAAAGCAGCCAGGGAAAAAGCGGCACAGTGTCGCGCCTGGCT
The DNA here is from genome assembly GCF_019375075.1 of Escherichia sp. XD33. Lineage (NCBI taxonomy): Bacteria > Pseudomonadati > Pseudomonadota > Gammaproteobacteria > Enterobacterales > Enterobacteriaceae > Escherichia > Escherichia sp. XD33. Next base: position 28,460 of record NZ_JAENDM010000003.1, on the reverse strand, counting down.
GGCGGAGGGGAAAAATCCACGCCATGAGCTTAATCACACAGTGCAGGAAGCGTTAGCCCCTGTGACGGTTAAGGACGCGCTCACTTACTGGCTTGAGTCGTATGCGAAGGAAAAGCGCACTGACCACGAATCACTGAAAAGCCGTATCAATAAGCACATAATCAGCCAGATTGGTGCTATGCCGCTGGATAAATGCGAGCTACGCCACTGGCTGGCCTGTTTTGACCAGCTTGCTAAGCGTAATCCGGTATCAGCCGGCTTTTTGTTGCAGGTATGCAAGCAGGCGCTTAAGTACTGCCGTAAACGTCGCTACGCCGTCAGTAACGTTCTTGATGATATGGTCGTAGGTGATGTGGGAAAAAAAGCAGAAATAAGCGAGCGAGTGCTAACAAACAAGGAGCTTGGCGAGCTACTCCGCGCACTGGATGAAAAAATTTTCCCGCCGTACTACAGCGCCTTAATTCGCCTTCTGATTGTCTTTGGATGCCGTACCACTGAGCTAAGACGCTCCGAGGTTCAGGAATGGGATTTTAAAGAAATGCTCTGGACTGTGCCGAAAGAACACAGCAAAACGAAGGTAGCAATATTCAGGCCAATACCGGAAGCGATCTTGCCGTTTGTCATGAAGCTGGTGGAGAAGAACAGGCACACGGGCTTATTGCTTGGAGAACTGAAAGGGCAATCATCCGTAGCAGAGTACGGAAGAACGGCACACAGACGCATTAATCAAGCCCCCTGGTCGTTGCATGACATCCGGCACACATTTACAACCATGCTGAACGATTTAGGCGTGGATCCGCATATTGTCGAGCAGCTTACCGCCCACCAGATGCCGGGGATGCAACGAGTCTATAACCACTCCCGTTATCTTGATGCAAAACGTGATGCTCTTAATCTATGGGTAGACCGTCTCGAGCTTCTCCAGAACAATGATGAAAAAATCGTTGTTATGACCCCGCGAATTTACACCCAAAATTCTTGACAAATTACGGCTGTTTTTTCTTTAAGAGATTACAGCCGTGAATAAATCGTAGAATATCGGAAAATATCTGCAAATATCTTCGCTTTATATATGTCAACCATCAAAAAATTGGAATGTCTTCTTCTGAACTTTTATTCTCTGTTTCTTGATTGTTCCAACACTTGATGGTTTATCTATTTGTTTTTAATGAGATAATTCAAGCGTAATGCCAAATAACGACATTTTTTGTTGCATCGCTTAAAAACTCGTGACACGATTTTAAACACTAACGAGCTTCTACGAACCTTAGCGAACAAAGCCTTTAGCAAGGTTGTGTTTTTAATTTAAGAGGTGAAAAAAGAATCTAAGTAATATCCGATCTCATATATCTACAGCTAAGAGAAAAGTTTATATACGTAATTTTTTATGTAGGTTTTTGTATGCGTGAAATAAATGAAGATCGCGTAATCCGTGAGGATGAATGTCGTAAGTTAACTGGAGTGTGTCGCACTACACGCTATGAACTGGAGAAAAAAGGGAATTTCCCGTCACGCCGTAATCTGGGCGGTCGTTCTGTAGGTTGGCTGCTGTCCGAGGTTATGGAATGGGTTAAAAGCCGGGATCGCATTAATTCAGGCAAGGCAGCGTAAAGGGGGGCATATGACACATAAAACAAAGGCGACCCGGATCAGAGGTCGCCAGTGGGAATACACTAAACATAAGCCCAGCCATCATAGCGATTTGCTGGCTGGTGGGCAATGTGATCAGCCTGGTGGGCGGTTCCTGTTAGCTTTCATTACCCGGGGCTGTTTATTGAGAAACTCATCAAGCGCAAATTTTGTAGGCGCTGGTTCTGTATTTGGTGGCATTTGTTTAGCGTGTGCCTTTTCTTTCTGGCGTGCAACAATGCTCTGTAAAAGCAATCTTCGTTGTTCTGCGAAAATCTCTTCAGTGGATAGGTATTTTTTGCTCATAGTGCCGACCTGTAAAGCAATGCGCCGGAGTACCTCACACCACAGCGCTGATAGTGATTATTCTTGCTCTTTAGCCTTGCGTCGCTGGCGGTATTCAACTTCTCGCTTTAATGCTGCTGTTACAAATTGCCCTGTACTTTCACCAGGCATTTTTACCGCCTCAACATTGTTCATAACTTCATGCGGAACCCTTGCCGCAACTGTTTGTGATTTTGCGTTTACTGCTTTTGTCGCCATGTTGTGTACCCCTCACAAAAAACAAATGCAGTATGCAGGAAAAAAAACAAGTGTTCAACACTTGACGTGTTCAACACCTGAGTTTACATTGGTGTTCAACACCTTGTTGATGCAAGGTGCAGAAACGACGAAACCCCGCACTGTTGGAGCAGTAACGGGGCTTCTAACCACCAACGATAACGATAGTATCGAGGTCGCTATGAGAAATCATACCACACACCCGCAAGGGCGGGACTCGCACAACCTGAATAAAGCGGGTGTAAAAAACCAGTTGATCGCCACTGCAAGCCAGGGCTATGATTTATCCGCACCAGCAAAATCTGGTGCCGGGATTGGCGTCCTGGAAATGTCAAAGGCGATATATGACGCGCCAGCGTCTTTTTTATCGTCCGCATTCGCTCACATCAAAGTTATGGTGGGCTGGGCGGGGGCTTCTTCGGAAGCGCCGGTTCCCTTTGACGCCGGTTACGCCAACCCCGTTCAGTCCACCGCCAGCGAAATTGGCGTTTCCTGCGGTGGAAATTCTTCACTGTCAAAGGAGGCTGCCAACATGGCTACTATCCCTACCCTTGTACATTCTCAAACCGCCTTTCTCTGGCGCTTTATCATCTTTGGCGCGTCAGACCATCAAATCATCCACGTCACCGCCTGGACGGAACGTGAAGCGCGTAACCGCTGCCCGTCCGGTTGTGTTGCTGTATTCGCCGCCCGTATTCGCCAGGGGGTGTGCCATGCCTGATATGTCAAATTACCAGTACCTGATTAATCCGCATTTTAACTGTGAGCATGATATTGCTAAAAAGGTTTATTCCGCTGCGGATGGGGCTACTGACAATATATCAATGGCTGTTGCGTCAATTGGTAGCCTGATGTGGCATGCGTCAGAAAATGAGGAATATGACGAAAAGGCTATGCGCATTGACATGGGGAATATTGGCTTGTTACTGGCAATGCTTGGGCAGTTTGATATTTCGTTACGGTGCACCATTGAAAATGCCACAGATGCATTAAATGCCATAAAGAAAGCGAATACTGATTCAAATCGGGGATAAATAATCATGAGAACATATTTATCTGGCTTGACTGCCAGCGGTTATGCACACCCAAAAATTATCCCCGGCGCTATTTATCTGGATAAGAACGGTAACAGAGTAACGGTAAAAGAACTGATGTTTGACCGTGTTTATTTTATTCGTGATGGCTATTCATTTCATAGTTCGCTGAACGTGGAGATCTTTATTAGCAGATTCAGGCGGGAAATCCCGCTTTCCAGAAATAACCATGTGTCACGTGTGGATAAAAAACTACAGGAACTGAAAAACATGATTGCCGCGTGGAGAGAGCAGAAATGAAAAAAGCGCCAAATTTAAAACACCAGCCGCGTGACAAAATGACGGAAGTCATCATTTTTGCGGGTAGTGATGCGTGGGCACATGCGACGCAGTGGCAGGAACAGGACGGGCGACTGGCTGGCGATAACGTGCCACCTGTCTGGCTTGGAGAGCAACAACTTGCCGAACTGGACAACCTGCAAATCGTACCGGACGGACGCTATCGCGTGCGTCTCTACCAGGCGGGGTTATTGCGTCCGGGGCTTGTTAATACCATCGGGCAGAAACTGGCAGCGGCAGGTGTCAGGGATGCTGATTATTACCCTGAAGGAATGCACAGCCAGAAACGGGAGAACTGGCGCGAATATCTGGAACGTGAGCGGGGAGAGCTGGCGGAAAAGAAAAAGGTAGTTGAACTGCCTGTAAAGAAAAAAGAGCGGGTAAAAGACGATAACGCTTCATCACTGGCGCTTAACCAGATGGGAGCAAGTCAACGCGGCGAAGTTCTCCTGGCACATTATGGCGGTGAACTGGCGATTCATGCTGACTCTGACACTGTTCACCATTACAACGGCGTTGTATGGGAGCCAGTACAGGATAAAGAATTACAGCGAGCTATGGCACAGATTTTCATTGATGCGGAGATCAGCTATTCGCAGAACGCCATTAAATCGGCGGTCGATACCATGAAGTTAAGTTTGCCTGTAATGGGGAATACAGCCCGTAACCTGATTGGATTCAGTAACGGGGTATTTGATACCAGAACAGGTAATTTTCGGGAGCATAACAAAAACGACTGGTTGTTAATTGCCAGTGAATTACCTTTCAGCCCACCAGCAGAGGGGGAAACGCTGGCAACACATGCGCCGAATTTCTGGAAGTGGTTACGCCGTTCGGTGGCTGAGAATGACCGCAAGGCGGATCGCGTACTGGCTGCATTATTCATGGTGCTGGCGAACCGGTACGACTGGCAGTTATTCATTGAGGTAACAGGTCCAGGGGGAAGTGGTAAAAGCGTGATGGCGGAGATTTGCACCATGCTGGCGGGTAAGGCTAATACAGTATCAGCGAGCATGAAGGCGCTGGAAGATGCAAGGGAACGCGCGTTAGTGGTTGGCTTTTCGCTGATTATCATGCCGGATATGACCCGCTACGCTGGTGATGGGGCGGGAATTAAGGCTATTACAGGCGGTGACAAGGTGGCAATCGACCCAAAACATAAAGCCCCATATTCAACGCGTATCCCGGCAGTAGTGCTGGCGGTTAACAATAACGCTATGTCATTCAGTGACCGCAGTGGGGGGATCTCGCGCCGTCGGGTGATATTCAATTTTTCGGAAGTTGTACCGGAGAACGAACGCGATTCAATGCTGGCGGAAAAAATAGAAGGTGAGCTGGCGGTAGTGATTCGTCATCTGCTTACACGGTTTGCTGACCAGGACGAAGCCAGACGCCTTTTATATGAGCAGCAGAAATCAGAAGAAGCACTCGCGATAAAGCGTGAAGGTGATTCGCTGGTGGACTTCTGCGGCTATCTCATGGCGTCGGTAATGTGTGATGGCCTGTTAGTGGGTAATGCTGAAATTGTGCCATTCAGCCCGCGCAGGTATCTCTATCATGCCTATCTGGCTTATATGAAGGCACATGGGTTTGGTAAACCTGTAACACTGACGCGCTTCGGTAAAGATATGCCGGGGGCAATGGCGGAATATGGCAGGGAGTATATGAAACGGAAAACGAAGCACGGTTTGCGTTCAAACGTGACACTGACGGAGGAATCAGAAGACTGGATGCCATCATGTGTATCGGTCACTAATGACGATAGCAAAAATTAAACTTATGGAATAACTGTTCACCACTGTTCACCCTGTCATAAATATCTTTTGTATCAGTATGTTATAGGGTGAACAGTTATTTATGAACTGTTCACCAAACTATTCACTGTTCACCTTTTTGATTGTTTATTGAGCTTCAAGGGTGAACAGTGGTGAACAGTTGGTGAATAGTTTTTGTGAAACTGTTCACCCCTTAACATTATGAATTAAAAGATAAAATATCAAAAGGTGAACAGGTGAAGGGTTAAAACGCAAAAATTTTAATTTACTGCTGTGAGATAAAGCCTATGACAGCGAAGCACACAAAAAAATCACAATCGCACGCCCTTGATTTGACGGAACACTGGTTAAGGGTGTCGATAAAAATCATCGACCGCAACGCCGGGGAAGGATATGCGAAAGCACATCCCGAACTGATTAGCTCATTCATGACAACGGCAGCTGCAAACTTTGCCACGCTGACAGAACGGGAGATTGCCGAAGCGGAACAGGTGACAACCATCAACGTTAAAACCGGAGAGCAGACAGCATGACAGCACAGATAGCGGCTTACGGGCGGCTGGTGGCTGACCCGCAGTTAAAGACCACCAGCAAAGGGACACAAATGGCGATGGCGAGTATGGCGGTTCCCCTGCCGTGCAGCCAGGCAGATGACGGAACGGCGACGATGTGGTTATCCGTCCTGGCGTTTGGCAGACAGGCCGACGCACTGGCAAAACACCACAAAGGCGAATTGGTGAGCGTGGCGGGTAACATGCAGGTAAGCCAGTGGACAGGCCAGAACGGCGAAACGCGGCAGGGCTGGCAGGTTATCTCAGACAGTGTAATCAGTGCGCGAACGGCGCGACCGGGCGGCAAAAAAGGCCAGCAGGGGCAGGCCACTGACGCACTGAACAGGGCAAAACAACAGTCGGGGAATGATGATCCGTACGGCGATAATATACCGTTTTAAATTCTGCAAACAAAAAGATGCCGGAAAAAAATAGATTTTCCGGCATGCTACATAAATCCCGACCAAAGGAAGTAAATACATTAACACGAATTATCAGCACTGAAGTTGTTACGGCATATTTTATACAACATTGCACTTGGTTGCATGTATTCGCATAGCAGACATCGGTAATAGAATATATTCACAATTATTTGTAATGAATGTAAAGAGGATGAGTATGGTTGATTTATATTCGCCTACACAGCTTGTGCAGGTGGCTAATGCTGAAGATGTGCAAAAAAAATTAAATGCGTTGTTTACCAGTTTGTTTTTCACTCGCTCGGTAATGTTTGAATCGAGAGACATTATTCTTGATACGATCGACGATCCAAATATCCCGATCGCGGCGTTTTGCTCTCCTATGGTGGGCAGTAAAGTTTCACGAGATGAGGGATACGAATCAAAAACAATTCGTCCAGGTTATATGAAGCCGAAAAGCAGCATTGATCCAAATAAGTTAGCTGTGCGCCCTGCTGGTGTGTCACCTGAGCAATACAATGCTTTTGGGGCGCGTAATATTAAAGTTAAACAGGCGATTGTAAATCAGGCTAAAGCTATTCGTGCACGTATTGAATGGCTTGCTGTTCAGGCAATCACAACGGGGAAAAATATCATTGAGGGCGATGGTATTGAACGTTATGAGCTGGACTGGAATATAAAACCACAAAATATCATCACTCAGTCTGGCGGTACTGAGTGGTCAGGTAAGGATAAAGAAACTTTTGATCCAAATGATGATATTGAGAGCTACGCAGAATTTAGTGAGGGCGTCACTAATATCATCATTATGGGTGGTAATGTATGGAAGAAATACCGTTCATTCAGAGCGATAAAAGAGGCTTTGGATACCCGTCGTGGTTCTAATTCCGAACTGGAAACGGCCCTTAAAGACCTTGGTGATTCGGTGAGTTTTAAAGGGTATATGGGCGATGTTGCGATTGTTGTTTACAGCGGGCGTTATACCGACGAGGACGGAACAGAAAAACATTTCCTTGATCCTGATTTGATGGTGCTTGGCAATACGGCTCTTCAGGGGATTGTCGCCTATGGCGGTATTCAGGATCCGGAGCTAATCCGAATGGGGCTGACTAAAGCCGAACTTGCACCGAAAAACTATATTGTGCCTGGTGATCCGGCTATTGAATATGTGCAGACACATTCAGCACCACAGCCAATACCGGCCCGCATCAATCGTTTTGTTACCGTTCGCATTGGCTAAGGGGGAGCAATGGCTACTCATTACACTGAACTCATGGCTGGCACTGAAGCACTGGTGACTACGCTGGGGATATTTTCAGCTAATAAAGGGGTAATTCCTGCATTTACGCCACTGATGCAGGAAGATGCAACAGGTGCACTGGTGGTATGGGATGGTTCGAGCGTAGGTAAAGCGGTTTATGTTTCCGCTGTACAAATCGACACAGCGAAAAAAACACAGGCACAGGTTTATAAGACAGGTGTTTTAAATGTTGATGCTCTGAACTGGCCTGAGTCTGTAAAAGAACTGTCGGCAAAGGTTGCCGCGTTTGTTGGCTCAGGTATTTCTGTTCAGCCGCTGGCTCGTGTGTAAAGGGGGATACAATGCAGAATCATTACAATGACCTTAAGCCAATTGCCGAAATGATGTATCCGGATCCAGCAGTAGAAGAATTAAAGGCTATTGCTGACAAAATGCGTTTAAGTGAACGCCTTGTTGATATGAATCAGGTGATGGAACTTACTACCCTTAGCCGTCGCACATTGCTAAACCTTGAGGCTCGCGGAGAGTTCCCCGAACGCGTACAGGTTACGAAAGGGCGTAAGGCCTGGTATTTAAGTGAAGTGATCGACTGGATAAACAATATTCCTCGAGCTTCTGAATATTGCCGCGTACCTGTCCCAAAAAAGCCAGATGCGGCGCTATGCCTCAAGATTGAGCGTGTACGTCGCAATGCACGGGATGGTCGCTATAAGTTGATTGGTTGATGAAATTAGGGCCCGTTCTGGCTGGCGGGTCCTTTCCGGCGATCCGGTAGGCTACGGGGCGGCGACCTCGCGGTTTTTCGCTATTTATGAGCTTTTTCAGGGTGGTGGTGGTGGTTTTGTTGTTTGCTCTATCTCCATGAATAAAAAGGGAAAGATAACACCAACACACCAACCTGAAACCTTGACCAAGTTGGGATATTGATGAAATCGCACCTGATGAACAAAAAAACCATGGCGCAAAGCTGCCGGGTAAGTGCTACAGCATTCGACAAGTGGGGAGTGACTCCCGTTGAACGTAAAGGCCGTGAGGCGTTTTATGATGTTGCCAGCGTGATAGACAATAGGGTTAACAATGCAATTAGCCAGCTTACAAACGACAAAGGCGAGATTGATGATGATGAACTCTTACGAGTCAGGATCAGATTACTGACAGCACAGGCGGAGGCGCAGGAACTTAAAAACGAGCGCGATCGCGGTGACGTGATTGATACAGAGTTTTGCATGTACGCGCTTTCAAAACTGGCGAGTCAGATTTCATCAATCATGGACAGCCTCCCGCTTACTATGCAAAGGAGCTTCCCACAGATGACCCCCGTCATGCTGGATGGCCTGAAAAAAGAAGTTGTCAGAGCCTGTAACGCATGCACAAAACTTGATGAAAACATCCCGCGAATGCTGTCCGATTATCTGATGGAAACTACCGGAAATGTGCCTGATAAGTTTCAGCCGGATAAAGACAAGTAACGTAGTGCACAATGACCGAAGCCAGTTTACTGACTGGCTTTCAGCGTTGCGCTGGTGGGCGTTATGCGTCAGTGATGAACAAAAAACAATCGAAATCGACACCGAAAAATAAAACATCAAGTCATATCAATATATTGCATTGGTGGTGATGACGAATAAAAATGCAAAAACTAGCCTTTTTCCGCGATGCTCCCGCCCCGTGGCAGGGCACCCCACAAGGAGGACCCGCCATCACTATGGAGGCCATGACCATGACCATGACCATGACCGAGACCGAAGCGCTCGGGATAATCCGCAGTATTACCGGAATCAGCCAGCAGGCTGGCGAACAGGAGGCCACGCAGCCGGACAGCGTGATAGCCGAAAATTACGCGCGTGTTGTTGCTGAGGTGATGCGCCGTGATGGTATTGAGCTTAACGGCGTGGATATGCGCAACATACGAACCAGAGTCCTTGAGTTGCTGGCATACCGTCGCCGTTCTCAACAACGGAGGGAGAGCGCGAAAAGTACTTACCAGTGGAAGAAGCCGGAACGACTGCGGCGGTAACTTGCTGATATTCCCGATAACGCAAAATTGCGTTGGCTGGTGGGTGAGTTGCAGATTTGCAACTCGACCATGAAACTACGGAAACTACCCGTAGTTTGGGTAGTAAGAGTAACACCCAGATTTTGGGGCTTACTCGCGATACCCAAATAAAGGGTATCGGTGGAAGAAATATCGTTTCTCATATGTAAGTACCGAGGGCGGAATTCCGCCTTCGGTTACTTATTGTGCTCATGCACAGGGAGGGGCGGGTCAAATCTCTGTACCCTGACGTCTTCAGGACTGCCCGCCCCATCGATTTTTTATACCCGCGAAAAATGAAAAACGCTTCACGCTGGTGGGCCTGATGCCGATATGGGGAGCCGCATACCGGAGAATATCCACCAGCACGGCAACAGCAGAATAGCCCCGACACAGAAAAACCACGAATATGGGGTTTTTGTTATGGCATGGTCATGATGACCGCCCCTGCTCTGAATGGTGGAAATCACCACGCAGATCATCCACCAGCTTCATGACGGATAGCCGGAAAATGATAATGATTAAAGCGTGTTGATCTTTGTTCGCGGTTGTTCGATATTGTTCGTGAAGCGGTGTAGTTAATGGTGTAGTTAATATCACTGTTTTTGACGGGCTTGTTATTTGCAACATAATGAAAAATAAAGACTAATTAACTAAATGATATAAATGATAGTTATCTATCATGTGGAGTAGATTGGTCAGGCAAATAAGCTCTTGTCAGCGGCAGGGCGTTCTGCCGATAACCGTAACCGAAGATGATAACTGACAATGGGTAAAACGAACGACTGGCTGGACTTTGATCAACTGGCGGAAGAAAAAGTTCGCGACGCGCTAAAACCGCCATCTATGTATAAAGTGATATTAGTCAATGATGATTACACTCCGATGGAGTTTGTTATTGACGTGTTACAAAAATTCTTTTCTTATGATGTAGAACGTGCAACGCAATTGATGCTCGCTGTTCACTACCAGGGGAAGGCCATTTGCGGAGTCTTTACCGCCGAGGTTGCAGAAACCAAAGTGGCGATGGTGAACAAGTACGCGAGGGAGAATGAGCATCCATTGCTGTGTACGCTAGAAAAAGCCTGAATGCAGGCATAAAAATTGGGGGAGGTGCCTATGCTCAATCAAGAACTGGAACTCAGTTTAAATATGGCTTTCGCCAGAGCGCGCGAGCACCGTCATGAGTTTATGACCGTCGAGCACTTGTTACTGGCGCTGCTCAGTAACCCATCTGCCCGGGAGGCGCTGGAAGCGTGTTCTGTGGATTTGGTTGCGCTCCGTCAGGAACTGGAAGCCTTTATTGAACAAACCACACCCGTTCTGCCTGCCAGTGAAGAGGAGCGCGACACACAGCCGACGCTGAGTTTTCAGCGTGTACTGCAACGTGCGGTCTTCCATGTCCAGTCCTCCGGTCGCAATGAGGTTACCGGTGCAAACGTTCTGGTCGCTATCTTTAGCGAACAGGAGTCGCAGGCGGCATATCTGTTGCGTAAACATGAAGTCAGCCGTCTCGATGTGGTGAACTTTATCTCTCATGGCACGCGTAAAGACGAGCCGACACAGTCTTCTGATCCTGGCAGCCAGCCAAACAGCGAAGAACAAGCTGGTGGGGAGGAACGTATGGAGAATTTCACGACGAACCTGAATCAGCTTGCGCGCGTGGGCGGAATCGACCCACTGATTGGTCGTGAGAAGGAGCTGGAGCGTGCTATTCAGGTTCTCTGCCGTCGCCGTAAAAACAACCCGCTGCTGGTGGGGGAATCTGGTGTCGGTAAAACCGCGATTGCGGAAGGTCTTGCCTGGCGAATTGTTCAGGGCGATGTGCCGGAAGTGATGGCTGACTGTACGATTTACTCTCTCGATATCGGTTCTCTGTTAGCGGGCACAAAATATCGCGGCGACTTTGAAAAACGTTTTAAAGCGTTGCTCAAGCAGCTGGAGCAGGACACTAACAGCATCCTGTTTATTGATGAGATCCACACCATTATCGGTGCGGGTGCAGCGTCTGGTGGTCAGGTCGATGCGGCTAACCTAATCAAACCGTTGCTCTCCAGCGGTAAAATTCGTGTAATTGGTTCGACAACCTATCAGGAGTTCAGCAACATTTTCGAGAAAGACCGTGCTCTGGCGCGTCGCTTCCAGAAAATTGATATTACTGAACCGTCGATCGAAGAAACTGTTCAAATCATCAATGGCCTGAAACCGAAGTATGAAGCGCACCACGACGTGCGTTATACCGCAAAAGCGGTGCGTGCGGCGGTAGAGCTGGCGGTGAAATACATTAACGATCGTCATCTGCCGGATAAAGCCATTGATGTTATCGACGAAGCGGGCGCTCGCGCACGCCTGATGCCGGTAAGCAAACGCAAGAAAACCGTTAATGTGGCGGATATTGAGTCCGTGGTGGCCCGTATTGCACGCATTCCAGAGAAGAGTGTTTCTCAGAGTGATCGTGATACCCTGAAAAACCTCGGCGATCGCTTGAAAATGCTGGTCTTCGGTCAGGATAAAGCCATTGAGGCGCTGACTGAAGCCATTAAGATGGCGCGTGCAGGTTTAGGTCACGAACATAAACCGGTTGGTTCGTTCCTGTTTGCCGGCCCTACCGGGGTCGGGAAAACAGAGGTGACGGTACAGCTTTCGAAAGCTTTGGGCATTGAGCTTCTGCGCTTTGATATGTCCGAGTATATGGAACGCCATACCGTCAGCCGTCTTATTGGTGCGCCTCCGGGATACGTTGGTTTTGATCAGGGCGGTTTGCTGACTGATGCGGTCATCAAGCATCCACATGCGGTGCTGCTGCTGGACGAAATCGAGAAAGCGCACCCGGACGTGTTCAATATTCTGTTGCAGGTGATGGATAACGGTACGCTGACCGATAACAACGGACGCAAAGCAGACTTCCGTAACGTGGTGCTGGTGATGACCACCAACGCCGGGGTACGGGAAACTGAGCGCAAATCCATTGGTCTTATCCACCAGGATAACAGCACCGATGCGATGGAAGAGATCAAGAAGATCTTTACACCGGAATTCCGTAACCGTCTCGACAACATTATCTGGTTTGATCATCTGTCAACCGACGTGATCCATCAGGTGGTGGATAAATTCATCGTCGAGTTGCAGGTTCAGCTGGATCAGAAAGGTGTTTCTCTGGAAGTGAGCCAGGAAGCGCGTAACTGGCTGGCCGAGAAAGGTTACGACCGGGCAATGGGCGCTCGTCCGATGGCGCGTGTCATCCAGGACAACCTGAAAAAACCGCTCGCCAACGAACTGCTGTTTGGTTCGCTGGTGGACGGCGGTCAGGTCACCGTCGCACTGGATAAAGCGAAAAATGAGCTGACTTACGGATTCCAGAGTGCACAAAAGCACAAGGCGGAAGCAGCGCATTAATCTGATTGTCAGGTAGGTTGGTCAAGTCCGTAATCTCGAAAGAGGTTACGGACTTTTTATTTATGGGGTGGAACGGTGAAAACCCTATTTTTGGAGGTGAAGGTAAGTTGTTGATAATTAGTGCTGCTGGAAGGTAAGGATAAAAAAGGGTGCTGCAGGAGAATGGGATGGTTTTGCTTTATTAACAACGGGCTAAACGTGTAGTATTTGAGTTCACTGCCGTACAGGCAGCTTAGAAAAACCTACCGTCTTGGCTAGCGGTTGCAGCGAACGTTCACTGCCGTACAGGCAGCTTAGAAAGGAACAATCTTGCAAAGGCTGTGAAAGTTGGCGTTCACTGCCGTACAGGCAGCTTAGAAATTCACAGGTAACATACTCCACCCACCATGTTCACTGCCGTACAGACAGATAAAATGCGAAAAAAAAGCTCGCACTTTCGTACGAGCTCTTCTTTAAATATGGCGGTGAGGGGGACCGCCTGAAATAAATCTGACTTAATCCGGGAGTGTTATATAACCTCATTATAAACAATGCATTACAATTTTTGCTGTCCGATGTTATCTAATGTATTCTTAGTGAAGTGAGAGACTAATGGCATACTGGATGGCATACCAGAGTAACAGGAATTAGCGTATGGCAGTATTGACGGATACTAAAGCAAGGCATATCAAACCTGATGACAAACCATTGCCCCATGGGGGAATTACAGGACTGACTCTTCATCCTTCTTCAGTAAAGGGGCGGGGTAAATGGGTTTTTCGTTATGTAAGTCCGGTGACACAAAAAAGGCGTAATGCTGGATTGGGAACTTACCCTGAGGTCAGTATTGCTGAAGCTGCACGTACTGCCCGGATAATGCGAGAGCAACTTGCTGCAGGTGATGATCCTCTGGAGATTAAAAAGGCTGAAGCTGAAAAAGTTGTTATCCCAACATTTGCCGATGCAGCCCGGCGTGTACATGCAGAACTGTCTCCTGGATGGGAAAATCCAAAGCATGTAAGGCAGTGGTTATCGACGCTTGAGAATTACGCGTTTCCTCAACTGGGAGCAAAAACGCTGGATTCGATTACGGCTGCGGACGTGGCAGAAACACTGCGTCCAGTCTGGTTAACCTTGTCAGAAACGGCAAGCCGGGTTAAACAGCGCATTCATGTTGTTATGCAGTGGGGCTGGGCGCATGGTTTTTGTGTGGCGAATCCTGTTGATGTGGTTGATCATTTGCTTCCACAGCAATCAAGAGGACGTGATGAACACCAGCCGGCAATGCCCTGGAGGCAGTTACCGCTTTTTGTGGCGACCAGTGTGTATACAGATGAACCTTATAATGTTACCCGGGCACTGTTATTAATGGTGATACTGACAGCAACCCGCTCGGGCGAAGCAAGGGGAATGCGCTGGGCTGAAATTGATTTTCATAAGCGGATATGGACGATACCCGCAGAAAGAATGAAAGCCAGGATACAGCATCGTGTTCCTTTATCCCGACAGGCCATTCACGTTCTGGAAAATATACGTGGTCTGCATGACGAACTGGTGTTTCCTTCTCCCAGAAAGCAGCAGATCCTTTCAGATATGGTGTTGACGAGTTTTCTGCGTAAAAAGAAGGCCATCAGTGATATACCCGGACGAGTGGCTACAGCACATGGTTTTCGTTCAACATTCAGGGACTGGTGTAGCGAACAGGGATATTCGCGGGATTTGGCGGAAAGGGCGCTTGCCCATACGCTGAAAAATAAGGTTGAGGCGGCATATCACCGGACTGATCTGCTGGATCAGCGTATACCGATGATGCAGGCATGGGCGGATTATGTGATGTCTCAGATTATGGAAAACCAGCGATGAAATCACATCTCACAGATTTGCAGATGTCGTCTGTAATCACGAAAAATATACTTATTGAGTTATAATGCTTGTTTGTCTGATATTTGCAATGACATAAATGTAAAAATAATACGTAATATTGTAGTTTATAAATTGAATGATAAAAACAATGCCAGTCTGTAACCGATGTCTGGCATTGTTTCAGATATTCAGGTTGGTAACTGAATGATAAAAGACGGGAACTTTAATTTTTTGTAGTTATGTTCCATATTTTAGTCTGTTCTTCATTTCTGTACTTATTCAGCTTATGGTCCCAACAGACTATAAACATTCCACGCTCCATTATCGGGATGTTTGCCTCATTTGCTAATTCACAAGGTGTAATCGCGTCACCGATATAAATGATTTTTTGGCCGATTGAATAATCAATTACGATTTTTTTCTGTTCTGCAAGTATCTCAAGTGCTTCATCAAGAACACATTTATTCCTGAGAGCATATGGACCATATTGTAGTATATGGCTTTTTTGATATTCGTATCCTTTTACCCGGATGATATTTTCTCTGAGCCATTTATCCAGTTTTTCTGCAGGAGATATTTCCCGAAGTGATTCCAGTTTGGATATAAGATGCTGAAAATAAAAATCAACGAGATAAATAGCACTATTGATACTTTCTCGTGTTATTACTGTACCATGTGGATTGTTCTCCAGCTCCAGAAGTGCGGCTATTCGAACAGCCTGTTCTCTTTTCCTGACGATAATGTCTTCGAAAGTGGTCATACGTGGGTTCTGCCTGACAGCACTCATATTTTCTTCGTGAAAGATTTCCAGATCGTGGGATGCTGCGTGTGATAATGTCATGCGGATGCGTTGCTCACCTTTTGCACGCCTTTCCCGGGACGCTCTCAGAGAGTCTCTGATCTGACTGCCAAAACTTTTCTCATGAAAACAGGTTGCACATTGCTGCGTTACAACAGGAGTGGCAGTATGCGGTTCTGTCGTCATTATTTTATTTGCTCCGGGTTCGCAAAATAGCACCCGGGCCAGAAAGCCATTGCCCCGGATCTGGTCGCCAGTGAGAGTAAAAAACTTATCAAATATTACCGGTTGAGTCAGTATAAGCATAGTGAGACGGGAATCCTTTACCCGGAACCCGGGTCTGGATGCCCGTTCTACGGTGACTGGTTGCCCACTCCATAATGTGTTGTACAGCGCCGATTTGCGTTCGAAACGCTTATCCAGAATAGTTCCTCCTTCATCAGACAGCAACAGAAGAGAAGGTGACTGGCTGAGTTTCAAAGCTATCCCTTCTGGTGTCGCGTCATTCACGATGAGAACCTGTTGTACGGGAGGTACGGGTTTATTTGCTATACACTTTTCAAGCGCTGCTCGTGCAGCAGCAGCATTTTCCGGGGATCTTTCCATTTCCTTTTTATATCTCCGCTCCAGGATTTTTTTATCTGTTGTCCACATTTCCATCATGCGATCATAGTTTTTTTTATCGTCGATATATGCCTGATGTAGTTCTTCTTCTGTTTCATGAACAGGGGCGATTAATTTTGCGCAGGCAGAGGTTTTTCCACTGCCTGATGCTGATGAAAGACACATATATATCTGAAGACTGGTACGCTGCCCTCCAGAAAGTTCAACTTCATGCGTATCCTGGACCGAGGCAGCCTTGACCGTCAGCATAACAGACAGCAGTATTTCACGGCTTATTCCCGTTTCTTCATGCATTTCATCAAGTAATGCCTGGCACCTGTCAGGCAGTTTAGTTATGTCAAGTTCAGGGGGGGATAATTTTGTCATGGCGTACAGTTTTCCTTATTTATCCTTAGTTACGGATCTGGTTGGTGTTGTATGTAAAGTTAACCACTCATCAATGGCAGATGCCCGCCAGCCTACAGCCGAACTCCCAAGCCGGACAGGCCGGGGAAAGGTGGCATCGTAGTATTTTGATGCCGGATTCATTTTTTCGTAGATGGTCGATCTTGATATACCAAGGAGTCGGGTAAGTTCAGCCATACGCAGGATGCGTGAGGGGGTATAAAAATGTCCGGTCTGGGTTGACATATTGTTCTCCATGTGAGTTGAAGGCTATGTCATTAATTTGCTACGTTAAGGCCAGAATGTCCCCTGTGATAAAACGGAAACCAACCGGAGATCAGAGCAGATGCGCATGTTTACAAATCTTTTGTATGATATTTGTACAGTTTTTGAGTTGTTTAAGGAAGGAGAGAGTCCGAGAGATAAGCGGAAGAGTACTGATTTTGGAGCGCATCAAAGATTCTGGGATCAACGTTATAATGAGCTCAGTCACATTATTGATGCTGAAGGGGTGTATAGTCTGGAACAACGGCGAATTATATTTTCCCGGTATGAATATTTTTATTACATGATGAATTCTTACCCTGTGTATTCAACATTAAAGTCCGAATATATCCGTAACTATTTTCTGAAAAGCTTTGGAGTTGTTTTTATTGTGCTGGATATATATAACACATATCGTCCGGAGAATGAAACAGGGTTTTATTATCATATCTATAATTTTTTGCAAAAATCATATTGTCCCTGCCTGGATTACTCTGGTACAGAAAGCGATGAGGCTGCCGTTAAACGTTATCTCCGGGAGTATCTTGCTGAACTGGGATTTAACAGAGAAGATTTTCGGGAAAACGGAAAAATGTATGAGCTGGGAAAATACCAGGGAACTATTCGAAAAGGGTACGGTAAAAGGAAGAGCCTTATGAAACAATATATAAAGGCCTGTAAGAATGAATACAAGAAGGATTACAGAGAGAAGAAGCTTGATAAGAGTGAGCTGGACAGAATACTCAACAACATTGACAAGTTCTATTATGCATTTTATTCATTAAGTATTTTGCTTGATATGCAACGGAAGGTAAAGATACTTGACAGTATTGCATATTATCTCAGAGTGCTGATAAGAGAAGGGCTTTGGGTACATGGGTTGTATGGCTACGCTGCACGCTATCTTTATGATTTTAATATTTTTGACACAACGCCTTATGCAAGAGCATTACTTGAACGGTTTCATGAGTTTGAGAGTGGCCCCAAAGGAGCATTAACTCGTTATATTGTGTCACTTGATGATAAATCACAAGAATATATCGAATCTTTAAAAGATATGGTGTTTAATCTTTCTGATAAGAAAAGTTATGATGATGTATATCTGGAAAACATTATTAATTATTTTGAACAGTTGCAGAATGCCCGTGGTTATGTGACCAGGTGCTACATGTTACTGGCCGTCCTTATTTATCTGATTCGGCGGAACAAACTCCACAAAGCTCTTCGGTTTTATGATGAATCCCCAAAATACGAGTTACCTTCTGGGTATCTTCCCGGCGCTTTTTCAGTTCTCAGGATAGCGCTGGAGATCAAATTAAACAGGGAGAAAATAAAGCATGGTTCACTGTTCGAATTACTTGATTATGTAAAAGCTTATCAGGATGCATTTATGGACTTAAGGGTCGTGACGGATCCTGCGTATAATGAAGATGAAATACAATATGATGCGAATAATTTTACTCTGATGCGTGTCATTAAAATGTATAATTCGATGCTTGCAAATATTAGTACAAAGTCAGATATTCAGCCTCCGTATATTACAGGTCTTCTTGATAATGTAGAGAGGGCGTTAGATAAGATAAATATTCTGATAGATAAAGAACGTGTTTACGATGGTGAAACGTTGGCTGAATTAATTACAGAGAACAAAATATTATCCAGTCGTGAAAGTAAAGAAAACCTGATAGGATTATTTACGGGCAGACACAAATATACTTTACTGCAATGTATTGAGAAGCTTGGCGTATTGGTTGATTATGTAATATCACCGGTTGATGATATTAAAAACGTCATGATGTTGTATGGAAATAATGCTGAAAACAAGAACAGACGCAGACTGATCTACAACGCATTAACCATCATTTGTGGTGATGATACTAAAAACAACCAGTCAGATCCTCGATGATATTATCGGAACGTGTTTTTGGCATCCGATGTTTGTATATCCCTGCTATTGTTGCTAGCCGGCTAGCAACAATAGCAGAGGGGGCATGCATGTCTGAAAAAATAAAAAATCGCAACGCATTGATTTTTATGTTGTTTATATTTCGCAAATACTATCTCTCGTTTTTGTGATTAGTGTCATGTTTTATCGTCTCGCGGATAACCGAGAGGAGTGAACAGTAACCCTGATTATATGATGAATTGTTTCTGTATTGTATGTGTGAAATATGCTTCTGGTGATATGAAAACATATCCATAACGTGGTGTTTCACGCTGTATTTTTGGGGCTGATATTTTATTTTGCGGGTTTTATTTTTTTGTTTGTGCAGAAGTACACATTGAACATCCAATACAAAAGTGTATGACCTGAAGAGGTCTGGAGCAATGTTGATTTCCTGTTCAAAAAAGAATTAAGGTTAATTAGTATTATTAGTGGGAGTTTTGTTATGTTCTTATTATGCTATCTTATGTCTTTATGTTGTAATGTCTGCTCGCCACTGTATGCTAACTGTACACTTTACTCTGTAAGTATGTGTACAGCATTATCTCCATACTACTGGTGTGAGAGTTTACCTGTGTGGTGAATTATACTCTTTGAGAGTACCATAAGTGTTGGGAATGTTAATCCTGAGTGTGTGTCTGGTGCATAGTTAGTGTTAAGTGTGTGCCAAAACGCTATTAGTTTGTTATTACTCTATTGAGGTTCGGTGGTATTAATAAATATTATCTTTTTGTATGGGGTAATCATCTCTGGTGTGGGCGTATCTCTCATATCGTTATTCTTTATGCTACTGGTCAAATATTGGTGAGACTTCCTCACAGAGTTTCTGTTTTTACTTAATGGCAGGATAATATTAATAGCGATGTTACCTGAGGCCACCTGGTACTGACTTTTGTGAATGTCAGGTTGAGTGAATGGTGCTTCCTTAAACTCAATTCTATGAGGTGTGTTTTTACCATTGTAATTCTTACTGGTCCTCTGTTTAAGAGAGCCTCACTGAATTCTGAAGTATTACCTTGTTACAGCGATGCGGTAATACAAAACAGTTTTAACAGGTTGTCTGCATACTGGTTACCCAGTTTATTAATGCAGTGGTACGGCGTTTCTGTACTCTCAGCATTTACATAATTTCCTCTTCCTGTGAGTTTTATAAAGTAAGGACTATAAAATGTATAATGCTAACCCCAATTACGAAATGAATTTCGCGATTCTGAAAGATGTGAATGAACACATGGAAGGTCTGTTTCAACGTTTTTCTAAACTGTTACCTTTCAGAATTGATTTTGCCTACAGGAAAGACACGCCCAGTTTCGGGCATTCCTGTAAGCACAGTATGTGTATGGAAATATACCGTTTACTTAGCGAAACCCAATCGATGTTGGCGGGATATTACTGGGTAATGGAATATACACAAAACAAGGGACTTCATATTCATTTTATCGGTTACCTAGATGGGCAACGTCACAAGAAATCTTATCGGATATCCAGGCAACTGGGAGATATCTGGAGGCGGATCACGGAAGGGGAGGGTTATTTTCACCTGTGCCGGGCTAAAGATAAATACCCGGTGCGTATCGATCACGTGATTCACTATAGTGATAAGTCTGCGGTAGACGACTTACGTTACGCCCTCAGCTACCTGGCTAAACAAGATCAGAAAGAACACGGTATTATTCTGGGCCGTAGCAGGCTTCCCGAAAAAAGTAACCGCGGCCGACCACGACATAACTGAATTACGGGGGCTTATGCCCGAACCATCGTAAGTTATCGCGTGGATTTGTCGTTAATGCGTAGTTTTGTCCTCAGCGCAGGGGACTATGACACTTTGAACGTCATCTTGGGTGTAGTGACTTTTAACGTCAGGTGATGCATAAGGGCCTTTCTCTGAGAGACCCTGTTTACACAATTAAATAAATCGAGCCCGACCAACAATTTTGATGTTAACAGCAGGATTATTGAGGGGCAATCAATGTGTTCTTCGGTAGCGATTACGGTAGTGAACGGCGCTCTACTGTACGGGCTGAGCGGGACCTGCTGTCTGAATGGTATCTGCGCCATATACTGAGAGTTTTGCCGGAATGGCCTTCCAACCTGTTGATGAACTCTTGCCATGGAACGTAGCACTTACCAATAAATAACCGTTAATACGGCGTTCGGGTAATGCTAACGATAATAGTACTCCTCTGGGAATTTTTAATTTATGTTTTCCGAAGCTATCGATAGGTAATAGCGAATCATCACAGCTAAGTGTTATTTCAGGTTTGGCAACGGCTTTGTTGAATAAATCAGATTTCGGGTAAGTCTCCCCCGTAGCGGGTTGTGTTTTCAGGCAATACGCACGCTTTCAGGTATACCTGCTTTCGTCATTTTGTTCAGCGCTCGTACCAGGGCCATAGCCTCCGCAACCTGACCATCGTAGTCACGCAGCGTCAGTGCCCCCCCGAACAGCTGTTTTACCCGGTACATCGCCGTTTCCGCTATCGAGCGACGGTTGTAATCTGTTGTCCATTTCCACCGCGCATTACTCCCGGTCATTCGCTGATTAGCCACTGCACGGTTACGGTCTGCATATTCACCGGGCCAGTAACCCGCACCTTTTCGGGGAGGGATAAGCGCGCTGATTTTCTTACGCCGCAGTTCATCGTGACATAGCCGGGTATCGTAAGCGCCATCGGCGGCGGCTGACCTGATTTTCCGGTGGGTTTGCCGGATTAACCCGGGGAAGGCATCTGAGTCCGTAACGTTGTTCAGCGACAGGTCTGCACAGATGATTTCATGTGTTTTACTGTCAACGGCGAGATGCAGCTTACGCCAGATACGGCGGCGTTCCTGGCCATGCTTTTTGACTTTCCACTCGCCTTCACCGAAGACCTTCAGCCCGGTGGAATCAATTACCAGGTGTGCGATTTCACCCCGGGTGGGCGTTTTGAAACTGATATTAACCGACTTTGCCCGCCTGCTGACACAGCTGTAATCCGGGCAGCGTAGCGGAACGTTCATCAGAGAAAAAATGGAATCAATAAAGCCCTGCGCAGCGCGCAGGGTCAGCCTGAATACGCGTTTAATGACCAGCACAGTCGTGATGGCAAGGTCAGAATAGCGCTGAGGTCTGCCTCGTGAAGAAGGTGTTGCTGACTCATACCAGGCCTGAATAGCTTCATCATCCAGCCAGAAAGTTATGGAGCCACGGTTGATGAGGGCTTTATTGTAGGTGGGCCAGTTGGTGATTTTGAACTTTTGCTTTGCCACGGAACGGTCTGCGTTGTCGGGAAGATGCGTGATCTGATCCTTCAACTCAGCAAAAGTTCGATTTATTCAACAAAGCCATCGAAGCACAAATTCTTTGGCTAAATCCCGAGCAGTAAACTTCTTGTCGGGGTTCGCCTTGAGCGTTTCGATAATCATTTCTACTCGGGTTGCCATTATTCGACCTCGGCTAATTCTTGAGCCTGTCCTAACTCGATTTCGCCGGAAAGTGACTTAGTATTCATTAAAATTTAGTTCCGTTAACTTAATCGCTTTCCAGTTGTGGCGAGCTTTAGATTTGTCCCAACTCATGATACGGAGTGCTCTGACTTTTGTTTCATTTTTTAAATTACCTATAACAAAGGGAGGAACAAAAGTATCCTCGACAAATCCGAAGCCTTTGGGTGCTATTCGAAGCGTACCCTCTACATACGAAACATCAGCCATATCTACTTGCTTGGACGATGAGGAAGCTACTACTTCTTTGTTTCCATCAACACTCGCTACGGATAGCTCGACATAGTCACCAGCCTGAGGTTTCTGCTTACCTTTATGAACCCCCATGCGAACTGATAGTGATGTCGACTTATTTACGAATACTTGAAAGCCTTTACCGGATTTATGGATATTCTCTACGATAGCAACAACCTTCTCCATCGGCCCATGCAAGTAATTTAAAGCGTCGTGAGAAATAGAGTTTAAAAAAGGACTCAGTTGCTTCTCATCGACACCAGAATCATACCAAGCCTGCATAGATAGCTGTTCTAGCTCTTGCTTTAGCTTCCACCCATGGGCTTGATAAGCCGCAATAGCCGTTTTTAGGCACATTGAGGCTTCAGCTTGCTGTTGATTTGCAAGTAATAAAGGAATAATTCCCTGTAATAAACGTAAACTAAAAGTAACGTCATGTGCGGATACTATTCCCCTAGCAAAAAACTTCATTGCTAAACGCTGATCTTGTTTTGAATAAGTAGCAGCCAACGCTCCCCAAGCCCAAGACTCTTTTTGCTTCTTTCTTAAAATGGGTAGAATGAGTTCGCGAGCCTGATCGTATTGGCCCGCAACAACAAGGCACTTCGCTTGGTCGTAATCAAGCCACATCATATGTTTAGTGTCAGAGGCTTGCTCGCGTGTTTGGTTAATAAATGCCATCACTTGGTTAAGATCTAGATGCCAATACTCTCGTGCTCTAAGCCATGCACTCGCCACTTGGCGTGCTGTTGAGAGCATCAAACTTGGCACTTCACCTTTTTCAGCTTGAAAAGGTGTTTTAGCCTCATCATCAAATAGTACAGTTTGATGTCGAAGCACAAGGTGAATCAAGGTTGGAAACCATTCCAAACTCTTCTTAAACTGAACCAGCAGCATTTTGTACTCTAGGCCGCCAGTAGCAATATCTAAATTTACTATGGTTTGCAGCAAGTTCTCTATTTGCTCAAATTCAAAATCAGTAGGACGATAGTTGTTTGAAGAACTCGCTCGCTTATTTAGATTTTCAAGCTGGTGCTTAAGAAACTCATAACACACCCAAAATAAAGCACCTTTCAAGTAAGTATCTTGGGGAGCTGCCTGCAACGCTTGAAAACCAAACTCCCAAGCCCCTTGCAGGTCTCCGCTCTTTCTCAAATTATTTACTGTACGATTAGCTGGCTCATTCATAGAAGCACACCTATTTGACATATTATTTCGTCAATGAGCCTTGTGGAATTACTAAGCTGAGGCATAGGTTGAACTTTAGTAAACTGGCTAGACTTGTTGTACCAAAACTCAATTACCGCCAACTCATTGCCTTTAACAAATGCATATCTTTCACAAAATGAACGAGATTCAATTTTGCTTATATCAGCTCCAACACTGTTGATTTGATCCATTACATTTAGATAAAACTCTTCTAAGAATGGCTCTGAAAAATGGAACTGAGTATCCTTTGAAGGCTCAGGTACATCGAGCAAAGTACCTTCTAATTGACCAAGCAAAGCCATGAGTTCAACATCGAACCCATCTTGAGTAATGCTCTTTACGCCAGACACTTTCCAGTTACCCTTGTAATTGAAACTTATCGAAGCCTGCTCATTCCCGCGCTGCAAGATGTAACGATCTTGATAGTTATAATGAAGGACATCCACTACAGTAATCCCTGTACCTTCAATACATGCATCAACAAGTTGGTATAGCTTTTTAAGTTGCGGGATGTCAGTCTGAAAATCAAACTTCGCTGTGGCTACTGAGTTCGTTGCTTCGGTACTTGGTCGCACAACCTCAACGCCTTCAGGAGCAGAATTGTCTAGGTTTACTGCTTTGGGTTGGTACGCTCCTGCTATTTTCATTCCATCTCCTAAGCGCAACTGAGGTGGATTCATTACATACAGGATGCCAGAAGTTCTCGTTATAGCGGTGTATAACCAGCGGAAGTAATCTTTAGTTAAGGCTTTTTGGTGTGTTTGACACTGTAAGAAAACAGTTTTCCATTCGCTACCCTGTGCTTTGTGTCCAGTAATGGAATAACCAAACTTAAGTTTGAAAGCATTGAAATAAGGATCTTGCAATAATGCAATTCTAAGCTTTTGTTCATTACCTTTACGTCTCAGTTCTGGGTGTCGATTTAAAAAGTGAACATAGAGTGCTTTGTGCTCATCTGACGATAAGGTCGGCTGATCATTGTAAAGTAGGTTTTCTACAATTTTGGCTTCAAAGAAGAATGGTTCACCGTAGTCGTTGCGAAAGCCTAGAATCACATCCCTAAAACTCAGATTTACTTTTCGCTTAACCATGTCACCAGTGTCACCTTTGACGCTAATGTCAACACTAATCAACTCAGAATGAGGAGATAGTACTTCCTTGATCATTCCAAATTCACCATTGGTAATACAAGCGTCTGCTCGATAGTGATTTGCTACCGAAATGACTTTATCTCCCGCGACCATTTGCTGTTGACCAGTAAAGAAGTACTCTCTAACCAAACGGTTATACTCAGCTACTTGTCGGTTTGAAGAAGCAATAATAATACTTTCTCCTGTACGGCTAACTTTTCTATCACATGAGTCTAGATAAGTGCTAAGTAGATTTTCCGAGGACAAATTAAATACATCATGATCATTAACTTCAAATTTCAGTTTATTGAAAAGATTTTGCTCTAAACCGTCACGCAACATGGCAGCATTGTTCAAAACACCACTATCACCTTTTTGACGAACAACTTCAGTCAAGTACCCTGAAGCCACAGCGACTTGATAATTTTCTTTAAGGTAACTGGCATCTAGCGCTGGTGACGTATTCATTCCAACAGGTGGCAACTGTGCATTATCACCAATAAAAATAACTTTCTTATTATGATCGTTGTGGTCAATATTTATGTACTTGAGCAAGTCTTTTAATAAATATCCGCTCCCAAAACGAAAAAACTCACCATCGGAATATCTGTCAGAAACCATTGACGCTTCATCAATTATATAAACAGCTTCGGCAGTATCTACATTGACTTTAAGGTCAGCATAGCAACGATAAGTTTCAGACCCTTCCACACCGTCAACTTTGTACTCTTTCACGTTGTCGTAATTGTATATCACGCGGTGAATAGTGCTGGCAGGTTGCATTGTTTTGTCTGATATCACTTTCGCGGCTTTCCCCGTCGGGGCCATAATAGCGAATTCACGACCAATTCTTTCTAGGTACTGAGTAATTCCTTTAGTTATAAATGTTTTACCTGTACCTGCATAACCATTAAGTAAAAATACGTTTTGTTTGGTATCGGTTAGAAACTCATTTATTTGCTTAACTATTTGGTTTTGACCTTTAGTTAAACTTACTCCTTCAAAGCAATCAAATATATCAATATTTCGGCGCGTCACTTCCATATCAAGATCAAAGCTTGAAGCTGATGAAATACTAGCTTGTTTAAACTCTTCACGCGTCCTGTAATCAAAGAAGGCTTGTTGTGAAGCGACTAGATCTTTTTGTTTTTGTTCAAGTTCAATCTGTAATAGTGCTTGCTCTTTTTTTACATTGGAAAGTGTGTCGTTTTTTTCGTCTAGTTGAGCTATTAGCTCACTCGTCTGTTGTTGATATTTATCACTATTATCAGCAAGCTGGGTCTTTAATTCAGCCTCTCGTTTATTGAGTTCTTGACGTTGCCGTTCTAACTCTGCTTCTAAGCGAGATGTATGATCGATAGGTTTTACCGGATCAACAAACTCTGGCGGAGTGATAGGCTTATTGAGAATAGCTTGAGCATACCAACGGGCGACTAAATAAGCTTCTTTGATTAACCAGAGTGTTTCATTGAGGGAAATCTCGTCTGAACCATTGCTAGAGTGGGCGGCTTTGTTACCTTTATGTCGCAATACATCTAATTTGGCCCAGATTCCCTTATCACTGACAACGTCCTTGAATTCGTAGCTGCGCAGTCGATTATATAAATCATCACGAACAGGTGGGGTTAGCGATAAACGTGAATAAATTTCCCCAACGACTACTTCAGTAAAACACCTAAGTTTCACTAGTGCTACCTGCTTATCATCATGGCAATACAGCTCGGCACTTTTACCAAATTGAGCGAGTTCAGGGCTGATGTCTGTTAGAAAATTAAAATTACTCATAACTCTTCATTAATTCCTCCAGATTAAACTATTGTGTCACTTAACTTCGCTAAAACACTACCAGTAAGTTGGAGTCATTACCCCTCAATCAAACGTGAGAAGTCGTCACCTTTAAAACTGGTCACATTTTCAATACCCAGATCGGAAGCAGACTGGTTG
This sequence comes from Escherichia sp. XD33, assembly GCF_019375075.1. Taxonomy (NCBI): domain Bacteria; kingdom Pseudomonadati; phylum Pseudomonadota; class Gammaproteobacteria; order Enterobacterales; family Enterobacteriaceae; genus Escherichia; species Escherichia sp. XD33. The sequence continues at coordinate 1,602 of NZ_JAENDM010000003.1, read as the reverse complement.
ATAGTCTCTACCGCATAGAACTTTGCACCAGTCAGGCGCGGAGCTAACAGGTAAGATGAAATTAAGGTTTTACGAACACTGCCACTGTAATTAATTACCGCTACTTTCATAAATCACCTCAGAATTTTTTGTTGAACTTCTTAGGGTCGAAATTCTCACCGATTTTATTGAAGAATTCTTTATCAATAATGCCGGGACTCTCTGCTTTTTCACTTTCCTGCGCTTCAGGCTCAGACGGTTGTGTATTGTGCAATACACTTTCCGCTGCACCCTTCGCGCTACTCTTATCATGTGTATTGTGCAATACATTTTTTCGGTTTTGCCGCGTTCTATACAGTGCCATCTCAAGCCCTTTGGCTGTTACCGAAAAGCTGTATTCGCTGTCGAGGATTTCAGCAATTTCATGCCGCGTTAGCCCTCTGTCCAGCCAGTTCTCGATTTCATTTAGGCGCAATCTGACAGCAGCCGATAAGTTGCGGGGTTTCAGATCTGCTGGTTTATTCATAACCCCCTCCGTTGTATGAAAATGACTCTACAACACTCGTAAGAAGGGGTCAATCGAGTTTTGTAGTTTATCTGTAGTATTCTTGTAGTCTATTTGTAGTCTGTTATGTTTTTTGTAGTTTCTTTGTAGTTTTATTGTAGTCTATTTGTAGTCTTCCAATACTAAGGCAAAACGTTTTTTGTAGTTTATCTGTAGTTTATCTGTAGTTTTTGGTTGCTCAGATGGTCATGCAAGCATGACCATCAAAGAATAGGACGCTTTTTAGCCAAATGACCCTTAACCTACGGAGATCGCCCTACCAAAAAAAGATGATTTTTTATCCCTTAACCTGCTATACACCTAACGCAGCGTGATAAATCACGCTATCCAACTGATTTAAAAGAAAAAAAACCAAATTTAGCCATGCTGCGGTATTACCCAGGTATTACAAATCTAATCTAACCTACTGATTTAAAACAATTTTTATTTATTACTTTGGTAATACTATGATTTCACCGTATTAGACACCCTTTTTTCGTTTAAAAAATGCACAAAGTGAGGACTGGATGCCAACAATAACCGCAAAAGTATCAGATGAACTTTTGGCCTATATAGACCTGGTTTCAGGTGGTAATCGGTCAGAGTATCTGCGGCGCTGCCTTGAAGCTGGCCCAGGTGATCTGGAGTCCGGGTTGAAAATAGTTACCAACCAGCTGAGCGACGTAAATCGCAAACTGGATTACCTTTTTGACCGTGCTTCAGATGCGGATTTTGGCTCACTGCGCGATGAGCTGGGTAATGACTCCAACTTACTGATAGTGTTTTATGTTCAGATAATGCCTGATGACTTTGTCATGCAGCTCCACCGATTTTGAGAACGACAGTGACTTCCTGCCCAGCCTTGCCAGATGCTGCCTCAGATTCAGGTTATGCTGCTCAATGCGCTGCGTAAATCGCTTGCTGATAACGTGCAGTTCTCCCTTCAGGCGTGATTCATAAAGCGGCCAGCCATCCGTCATCCATACCACGACCTCAAAGGCCGACAGCAGGCTCAGAAGACGCTCCAGTGTGGCCAGAGTGCGTTCACCGAAGACGTGCGCCACAACCGTCCTCCGTAT